>JALVES010000016.1 GCA_027030635.1 Saprospiraceae bacterium
AGAGACGCATATTCTGTCTCCGCAGCCGTGCTGCGTAAGGAAGGGCATGTGGCTGAGGCGGCTCCGCCTGAAGATATGCAGGTTGCCGATTCAGCAGGGCTTGAAGCGGCTCCGCCGTCGCCTCCTCCCGCAGCAGGAGAAAAACCTCAGGCGCCGGAGCAGGAAGCCCCCGCTCCCCAACCCCCTGCCGTGCGCGAGAACCTCGACGAAACGGTCTTCTTCATGCCCGATTTGCGCACCGATGCCGATGGCCGCATCGTCCTGAGTTTTAAGATGAACGAGGCTCTGACGCGCTGGAAGTTTCAGCTCTTTGCTCATACGCCTGATTTGAAATACGCTTTGGATACCCGCGAGCTGGTTACGCAAAAAGACCTGATGATCGTGCCACATCCGCCCCGCTTCCTGCGCGAGGGCGATGAGATCGAATTTACGGCCAAGGTGGTCAACCTCAGCGAGCAAGCCCTCAGCGGCAATGCCGTCTTGCAAATGGTGAATCCGCTGAACTCCGTGCCCGTTTACAAGTGGCTGGACAATCCCGACTTCAACAGGCATTTTACCGTGGAGGGCGGTCGCTCTGCAGCCGTGGCCTGGCGCTTTAAAGTGCCGCCGGTGAATGAGGTGCCTTTGATTGAATATACGGTGGAGGCCGGCGCCGGCGATTACACCGATGCCGAGCGCAGCCTGCTGCCCGTACTCACCGATCGCATGCTGGTTACGGAAAGCATGCCCCTGCCTGTGCGCGGAGGCGAGCACAAAACTTTTGTCTTTGAGCACATGCAAAACCACGGCTCGTCCACCCTTGCCAACAACGGGCTGACTCTGGAGTTTACTTCCAATCCGGCCTGGTATGCCGTGCAGGCGCTGCCGTATCTGATGGAGTATCCCTACGAATGCAGCGAGCAAATCTTCTCCCGCTACTACGCCAACAGCCTGGCGACCACAGTGGCCAACAGCCAGCCGCGCATCAGGGAAATTTTTGAGGCCTGGAGTGAAGAAGACCTCCAAAGCCCGCTGTATGGAAACCAGGAACTCAAGTCGGCTCTGCTCGAAGAAACACCCTGGGTGCTGGACGCTCAGTCCGAAGAAGAACAGCGCAAAAACATCGCCCTGCTCTTCGACCTGCACCGCATGGCCAAAGAGCGCGCCCGGGCCATAGACAAGCTCGCTCAGCGGCAGTTGGCCAATGGCGGCTTTGCCTGGTTTGCCGGCGGACGCGACAACTGGTACATCACCCAATACATCGTCGAAGGCCTGGCCCACTTAGACCGTCTCGGAGCTCTGCAAACCGAAGACGAGTCCCGTTTGCGCAGCATGATCGAGCGTGCCGTGAGTTATATAGACGACCGCATGCTCGAGTACTATCACGATCTGGAGCGCAGTGTTAAAAAGGGCTACACGAGCTGGGACGATGATCACCTTTCGCCCATCATCATTCACTATCTATATACCCGCTCCTTCTTCCTGGATCGCGATGCGCGGGCCGGTCTCGGTCTGGTTGGCGGGCCCGATGGCTACATGGCTCTGCCCAAGAAAGTTGAAAAGCCCTTCAACTACTTCATGGACCAGGCTGAAAAACACTGGACGCAGAAGAGCGTGTATCAGCAGGGCATGCTGGCGCTGTGCGTGCATCGCACAGAAGCCCCCGGCGCTGCCGACATCATCATGCGCTCGCTGAAGGAGCGCGCCATCCGGCATCCCGAGTTGGGCATGTATTGGAAGACGCCGCGCGGCTATTTCTGGTATCAGCATCCCATTGAGCAGCAGGCGCTTTTGATCGAGGCCTTTAGCGAAGTCGCCAATGATGCCGAATCCGTAGATGCCATGAAGGCCTGGTTGCTCAAGCACAAACAAACCAATGCCTGGCGCACTACCAAAGCCACAGCCGAGGCAGTATATGCCCTCCTCAGCTTCGGCGACAACTGGCTGGCCGAAAGCGAGCCCGTTCACATCACCCTCGGCGGCAAGGACAAGGCCGATGCCTGGTACAACAAGCGCATCACAGAGGCCCAACAAACCGCCATGCCGGGAACGGGCTACTTTAAGCTGCATTTCAGCGCTGAAGATATGGTGCAGGACATGGCCGTGGTGGAGGTCGAAAACCCCAACAAACACGTGGCCT
Organism: Saprospiraceae bacterium; assembly: GCA_027030635.1. Classification (GTDB taxonomy): domain Bacteria; phylum Bacteroidota; class Bacteroidia; order Chitinophagales; family Saprospiraceae; genus WGBN01. Next base: position 2,120 of record JALVES010000016.1, read on the forward strand.
GGGGCGCCCTCTACTGGCAGTATTTCGAGAAACTGGAAAACATCACCACCTTCGAAGAAACGCCTCTGCAACTCAAGCGCGCTCTTTTCAAAGTCGTGCTCGATGATACCGGCGAGCGTCTGGTGAGCCTTTCGGCAAATGAAAGCACGCTGGAAGTGGGCGATAAGGTGCGCGTTCGCGTAGAGCTGCGGGTAGATCGCGACATGGAGTACGTCCACATGCGCGACATGCGCGCCAGCGGCTTTGAACCCGTCGAGGTGCTCAGCCGTTACAAATGGCAGGGAGGCCTGGGCTACTACCAAAGTACCCGAGATGCTTCCACCGATTTTTTCTTTTCGTATTTGCCGAAAGGCACCTACGTCTTTGAATACACCTTGCGCGTAGCCCATCGCGGAGAGTTCTCCAACGGCATCACCAGCATACAGTGCATGTATGCCCCGGAGTTCACCAGCCATGCCGAAGGGCTGCATGTAAGTGTGAAATAAGGGAGAACCGCAGGTTCTTCTTAAACAACAGATTATGAGCCAACACGAAAAAAAGAACAGCGAACGCAGCAAACACGCTGACACCATCATCCAGAATCACGTCATCTGGTCTATGGGTGCAGGCCTGGTACCCATTTTGATGGCCGACATCCTCGCCGTCAGCGCTTTGCAGATAGACATGATCCGTCAGCTCTGCCGCGTGTATGACGTGGATTTTTCCGAGACTCAGGGCAAGGCCATTGTTACTTCCCTGACCAGTTCGACCCTGGCACGTGCCGGTGCGCGCAGCCTCGTCAAATTGATACCGGGCATAGGCTCCATCATAGGCGGTGTAACCGTCTCTGCCTTTGCAGGGGCTTCGACCTATGCGCTGGGCGAGGTCTTTAAGCGCCATTTCGAGTCGGGGGGCACCATCCTCGACTTCGACATGGACCGCCTGAAGAATCTCTACAAAGAAAAATTTGAAAAGGGCAAAAAGGTGGCCGAAGAACTGCGCCGCAAAAAAGAAGAAGCCGGCGAGGTTGCAGACCCCGTGCCCGCCTCTCCCAAAGCGGTCAAGTTGGAAACGCCCGAAGCCCGCATCCAGGCCCTCAAAGACCTGGCAGAGCTCAAAGAAAAGGGCCTCATCTCCGATGAAGAATTTGAACGACTCAAAGCAGATTTGCTCTGATGCAGAAGGTAAGTATCCTCGCCATAGGCGTACATCCCGATGATGTGGAGCTGAGTTGCAGCGGTACGCTGCTCGCACATATAGCCAAGGGCTACACCGCCGGCCTGCTCGACCTGACGCGGGGCGAGTTGGGTACCCGGGGTACGGCCAAAATCCGCGAAGCAGAGGGCAAGGCAGCTGCCGAAGCCCTTGGCGTCAGCTTTCGCCATACGCTGGATTTGGGCGACGGCATTTTTGAAAACAATCACGCCTCACGTCTCGAGATTATACGCGTCTTGCGCGCCTGTCGTCCGGAGGTCGTTTTGTGCAATGCTCCCCGCGATCGCCATCCCGACCACGGCCGCGCCGGCCAACTGGCAGCCGAGGCCTGCTTTTATTCAGGCCTGCGAAAAATCGAAACCATAGGCTATACCGGCCGGTTGCAGGAGGCCTGGCGCCCCCGCGCCGTATATCACTACATACAGGACTACAACCTCCAACCCGATTTTCTCGTGGACATCAGCGACTTCATGGACCGCAAGATGGAAATCATCAAGCTCTTCGCCTCCCAATTCTACCGCCCGGGCGCTGAGGGAGAGCCGGAGACGCCCATCTCCTCAGAGGATTTTCTGGATTTTGTGCGCGCCAAAGCCGCCGTTTATGGCCGGGCCGCAGGCTACCGCTTCGCCGAAGGCTTTATCACAACCCGCCCGCCGGGGGTGGGGGATTTGGTGGGGCTCTTTTAGTGTTTAGTGTTTTTTAGTTTACCGTTTACAGTGGACGGTTTACAGTTTTTTTTTATTGGGTGTTCGGTGATTGGTTGATTTTTGTTTAGCGTTTAGTGTTTAGTGTTGAGTGTTTTAAATCCGACTCCCTCGATTCAACCGATTCCCCCGATTTCACCAACCGACAACAGATAACAGACAACAGACAACAGACAACAGACAACAGACATCACCTCAACAAAGTAGTATGCCCCTTAAACGAGGCCGTTTTCCCGCTGGCGAAGACCGCTTCCACATACCAGGTATAGACGCCTGTGTTCATGGGTTGGCCGCGGAAGCTGCCATCCCAGCCGGTTTGGGGGTCGTTGGCGGGGAAGTTGGCGGCTTCGTAGAGCAGCTCGCCCCAGCGGTCGAAGACGCGGAAGAGGCTGATCTGCGCATCGGGGCTGCCGTGTACCAGCAGCAGGTCGTTGATGCCGTCGCCATTGGGGGAGAAGGCAGTGGGCACCAGAATGATGTTGTTTTCCCTGACATAGACCAGGATCTTATCCTGCTGCGTACAGCCCTTGCCGTCGGTGATCTCTAACCAGAAGGTCGTGGCGGAGGTCATGGGCTCTGTGAGGGGTGTGGGGCAGTCGTAGCAGTCCAAAGTGCCCGGGCCGACGGCCCACCACTGATAGCTGTAGGGCTGATGGGCATTGGAGACTTCGGTGCCCAGTTGAATTTGCTCTAAGTATTCCAGCGTGGTATCCGGCCCGAGATTGAGCAGGATTTCGGGCGGCTCTTGCAGGTCAATGGGGCCTGCCTGGAATTGACAGCCCCGCGCGTCTTGTACCAGTACGTAATAGGTCCCCGCAGTGAGGCCGTACAAGTAAGACGAACCGCCGAAGGTCTGCCCGTTGTCGGTGCTGAAGCTGTAGGGTGGTGTGCCTCCTTCGGGGTCCAGGGCGATGTAGCCGTCTTGTTTGCCGAAGCAGGATGGGTCAAAGCCCTGGGCTTCGAGGGTGAGCGGGGCTTCGGGCTGACCGACTTCTACGGAATCCGTTTTTGAGCAACCGTGGCTGTCGGTGATGGTGAGGTAGTACCAGCCCGCTTCGAGCTCCGTTTGTTGGGCGCCCTGATTTCCGTTTGACCAATTGTACTCGTAAGGCGGCGTACCGCCCTGTGCCTGGGCTGTGGCGCTGCCCTGTGCGAAGCCAAAGCAATTGGCATCCTGAGCTGTCAGTTGGCTTTGCAGGGGCTCCGGCTGTTCGATCTCCGCTGTGGCGAAGGCCGTGCAGCCCTCGCTGTCGTAGATGGTTACCTGGTATTCGCCGGCGGACAGGTCGCTTGCCGTGGCAGTTGTCTGGCTGCCGGCATTGCTGCTCCAGAGGTAGGTGTAGGGCGGCGTGCCTCCCGTGGCAAAAGCCGTTGCGCTGCCGTCGGCACTGCCGTAGCAGGAAGCGTCTTGCTGAGATTCGATGAGGCCGTTGACGGCATCGGGATTGCCGACTGTGATGCTCGCTTCAATGGTACATCCCAGCGGGTCGGTGATGAGCACGCTGACCGTGCTTCCTCCCTGCAGGTTGTAAGCCGTTTGTGTCGTTTGAGGCGGGTTCGTGTTCCATTGGAATGTAAACTGGCTGAGGTCGGTAACCGGCGTGTTTCCGTAGAAAACTTCAGCAATGGCGGCCGTGCCGTCAAACGCATTGTAGCAGGAGGCTGCCTCCTGAACGAGGTTGGCGCTCAAAGCCTCCGGCTGGCTGACTTCGGCGCTGACGATGGTCTCGCAATTGCTGCCATCGCTTACAGTAACGGTATAATTGCCTGCCGGTAATCCATTGATACTCTG
>JALVES010000017.1 GCA_027030635.1 Saprospiraceae bacterium
GTTGGCTTTCAACATGCCTATCAAAACGGCAGCTTCCTCGGTTTTCAAATCAGCCGGCTCCTTGCCGAAAAAGCGCTGTGAAGCCAGCTTGATGCCGTAAATGTTTTCGCCAAAAGGCACGGTGTTGAGGTACATGCGCAGCAACTCTTCCTTGCTGTAAATGCTTTCGAGGCGATGCGCTATAATCATCTCCCGCGATTTATTGATGGGCAGCGACAGGAATTTGAAGGACCGGCGCGGATACAGATTTTTCGCCAGCTGCTGACTGAGTGTACTGCCGCCACCCGCCTCCTTTTTTTGCAGCAGCAGCGTCTTGAAGAGCACCCGCAGCATGGCCTTATAGTCAATGCCCCGATGCTCCAAAAAGCGGGCATCCTCGGTGGCGATCAGGGCATTGCGCAGGGTTTTGGGGATTTCCTCCAGAGAAGCATTGACCCGCTGCTTGCGATAAAAGCGACCGAGTAATTGGCCATCGGCGCTATATACCTCGGAGGCCTGCTCCGTGTGCAGATGGCGCAGTTCAGCGTAGCTCGGCAAAGGCCCGAAACGGCCGCTCAAAAGCAGGCTGTAAAAAACCAGGAGGAAGAGCAACAGCAAAAACCCGAGCAGGCTGCTCCATTTGGCGAAAGCCGCCAGACGGGGCCGCCTTTCGGCAAATGCCATCCACTGCTCGCGTAAAAACTGCAGCGGGGGCCAGGCCAATAAGCGGGCACGGGCTTTCCGCAAAGGAGCCAGGAACTCGCGCAGCCGCGCAACTACTTCTGTCAAACGCTGTTTCATAATAGAATGCAAAATAAACGCACTTATGCAAAACGCCTTAGTCCGCTTCCTGTTGCTTCCCTTTTCACTTTTGTACGGATTGGGCGTTTGGATACGCGACCTGCTGTATGAGCGGGGAATCCTCAACTCGGTCTCTTTTTCGCTGCCCGTTATCTCAGTGGGCAACCTCAGCGTCGGCGGCACCGGAAAAACGCCCCATATCGAATACCTCATCCGCCTGCTGAAGCCCTACCTGCCGGTAAGCACGCTGAGCCGGGGCTACAAGCGCAAAACGCGGGGCTTTCTCGAAGTGCAGTTGCAGCACTCCGCCACCCAAACCGGCGACGAGCCCCTGCAATTTAAGCGAAAGTTTCCGGACATAGCCGTGGCCGTGGCCGAAAGCAGAGTGTTGGGCATTCCCGAATTGCTCAAGCGACATCCCGAGTTGAAAGTGATTTTGCTCGACGACGCTTTTCAACACCGCTCCGTCAAGCCCGGGCTCAACATCCTGCTCACGGAATACAGCCGGCCCTACACACGCGACTTCCTCCTGCCCTCCGGTCGCCTGCGCGAAATGCCCTCCGCTGCCGGTCGTGCAGATATCATCATCGTTACCAAATGCCCGCCCAATCTCACGCGCACTCAGGCCGATGCCCTGCTCGAAGAGCTCAAACCCAAGCCCCGGCAAAAGGTCTTCTTTTCACACTACCAATACCGCGCACCCTACTACCTCTTTAATCCCGATTACACGACGGGCCTGCCCACCGATTGGGATGTAATGCTCATCTCGGCCATCGCCAATGAAGACTACCTCATGCAATACCTCAGGCCCCTCGTCGGGCACATTTACAGCGAAACCTTCGAAGACCATCACTTCTTTACGCCTTATGAGATAGCACGCTTCAAAGAAAAATTTGACAACATTGAGGGCGCCAAAAAATTCATCCTCACCACCGAAAAAGATGCCATGCGGCTGTTGGAGCATCGCGATTACCTGCTGAAGAACAAGCTGCCGGTATTTGTTTTGCCGGTAGAGGTGGAGTTTCTCTTTGGCGAAGGGGAGGCCTTTGGCGAGGAGGTCAAGAGGTTTTTGCTGGAATTTGAGGTGTGAGTAAGCCCACACCCCAAATTCCGGCAGGCATTTATTTTTCCAGGTCTTTTTTGCCGAAGACCAGGTTTACCCCTATGCGTCCCTGAAAATGGCGGGCAGATTTGGGCTTGAACAGAGCGGGGAAATTGTCGGTCATGGCATAGAACTTTGCAGGGCCCAGCTTGAGGGCACCTCCGAGGCCGAGGTTGGTGTAGGTGTCGTTGACGACGGTATAAGAAGCCTGGAGGTTCAGTATGCGGATGGGGGCAAAGGTGGCATAAAAGCCCAGGGTTTTGTACGACTGCTCGCCAAAGGTTTGCAGGCCCAGCACGGCGCCGAGGTACAATTTTTCGCCGGCTTCAAAGCGAAGGCCGAGGCGATACTCCGCCGGCAAAGTCGTCGAATAAGCATCCTGCGTTTCGCTCAGATTGATCAGGCTCTTGAGGGTATCCACCGTAGAGGGGAAATCCAGAGAGTCGCTGGTCAAAAGGTCGGTGAGGTCCAGTCCGCTGTAAGTAACATTGGTAGAAGAGGCGTAGTTACGCACGTTCTCCGTCCATTTAATGGAGCCGAGATTGGTGGCAGAGGCCGAGAGCTCTACGGCTCCCAAATCCACAATCACACCCAAATCGAGAGCGATGCCCTGATTTTTGGTGATAAGTGTATTGAAATCCAAGGAAGAGGGATTGAAGTTAAACTGTATGCTGTCGTTCAGCGAAAGGCTGGCGAGCGAGCTGGCGTTCACGCGATAATCGCTGATGAAAGTGATGTCGTAAACGCCCGGGTCGGTATAGAGGCTCAGTTGCCCTTTTTCGGTGGAGAGGCTGCCGATGCCATTTAGCCATTTGAGGTTGGCGCCGACTTGCAATTTGCCGAGGCGCATGGCTCCTCCGACGGCCAGCTCGCTGTAGGAAAAGAGCTGCAAGTCGTGGTCCAGGCGCACGGTGTCGCCCACAAATTGTCCGTTGCCGAGCAAGGCCAGTTCGGCCAGTTCTTTGCTATAGACGGCCTGGGCTTCGAAGCGGAAATTGTGGTTGAGCGAGAGGCGCAGAGCTCCGAGGTTTACTGCTCCGCCCAGGGTATGCAGTTCAATTTGCTGGCGGAAGAGGTTGTCTTCATCCAGAGCATTCAAAAAGCTCTGGGCATCAAAAAAGGTTTGCCCGTTGTTCGTCTTCAGGGCATCGCCTACCGTAGGGCCGGTGAAAAAGGTGTTTTGATAGAGAGAAGTGCCTATAAGCACCAAGTTGTACTCATTCTGGTAGGCGGGGTTGCTGCTTGTGGCTTGCGCCAAATGGGACCCGTAAATCAGGGTTTCGGCCTGGCCAAAGACTTGGCCGCTCAAGGCAAAAGCGAGGAGAAAAACGAGAAGTTGTTTCATGGGTATTATTTGAATTTTAAACCGAGTTTGATGTTCATTTTCTGTTCATCTGTGATTTTCACCGGGGGCTGGGCGCCGCCCTCCATGCTCGTGCTAAAGGAGAGCAGCAGGGCGATTTTATCAGCCTGACGGGCATCTGCCAGCAGGCTGCCGCTCAACGGGATGAGCGTAACGGTTTGTTCCGTGTCTGTCGGGAAGCCGTCTGCATCCACCGGTGCGGCGGCCATCAGCAATTCGGGTTTGTCGAAGACTGTGGCGATGACCTGGTTTTGCTCATCGAGAAAGAGCAGGTCCATTTTGGCCTGTAAGGGGAAGCCGTTGTCGGTAATGACTTTCAGTTCCATTTCCTGAGCATCAGCCAGAGCGGTGGCATCCCAATCCAGGGTATCGCGCACTTTGAAGTTGGAAGCCGTGCCGTAGAGCGGTAGTTCTACGGCCACTGTTACCGTGTATTGACTGGAATCCGTGATGTAGCCAATGATCGCTGTGTCGTTATCGGGATTGGTGATGGCATCTACCTCATAGACCAGTTGAACGGGCTCGGAGCCGAGGATGTCGTCAATGTTTGAATTGCCCTTATCGAAGATAAAATGCGTAACGGCCGTTTCTCCCACGTGATTGACGTCGGGATATTCAAAGTCTATGCCGTTGTCTATATAGGGGCTTTCCAAAGGCAAAACTTGCCCCAGGGCCGTATGCACCTCAAAGACCTGCACGATGGAGCGGGTAGGCACGCCAAAGGAGTTATAGACAAAGATGTGAATAAGCGGGTCTTCAAAATAGACATCGCCTTCGAGCCAGGTGTCGAAGAGGTCTATGTCTATGGTGTCTAAGCCGTTGTCGTGCAGTTGATTGGCAAAATACCCTTCGGCATAGGAAAACTCCACCTGGCTGAGTTGAATCAGGAAGGGGTCCAGCTCTAAAGAGTCTCCCGAACTCAGCAGGGTGGCCGTATATTCCACATAGACCTCACTGTTCGGGGCATCAATGGTGTAGCCGGTCATGTCAATGACCTCAGAGAACCAGGGATTGCCGCCCAGGTCGGGCACGAGATAGTCGAGCTCCACGGCCTGCATATTTTCATCCAACACCTGCGGGAGCTCAATATGCAGTTGAATGAAGTCGCCGGTGGTATTGACTGTAGTAAACTGCATGGTACCGCTTCGGAGGTCTAAGCGATAGATTTCCAAGCCGTCCGGAGCGGAGAGGGGAAGCAGGAAGGGCGTGCTGTCAATGGGTATGGGAAAGGCCAGGCTGGTTTCTATGGCGTCAAAGATTTGCTCGCTGGTGCGCGTGAGCAAGTTACCCTGATAGTGCAGGCGAATGAGCCCATCGGCATCCACGGTGATTTGATCGGGATTTTTTCCTTCCAAAAGGTCTTGCATGCTCAACTCCATTTGGCCGATGGGTACGGCAAATTCAGCATCGAGATTACCGCGGTCTATGCCTGCATAATTGTCTAAGGGGTTGCAAGCCCAAAAGCTTAGAGTTATAAAGCCGGCGAGGAGGGCAAAAAGTGATTTCATGTTTTTCCTCATAGTTTGATGAAAGAATGGAGGGCGAGGTGTTTGGTTTTGTAAGAACGCAGCAAGCAGCGCTTGCGCTGGGTGGGCCTGCTATTTCAGCTCAAATTCCTGTCCAAGTGACGGGATTTCGACATCTGCGAAGCCCTTTTCGAGCAGCATCCCCCGGAAGTTTTTCTGGGCATCGGGTTCGCCATGCACGAGAAATACGCGGCGGGCGCTTTCGCGCTGGTTGTCCAAAAATTTCAATAATTCGTTTTTGTCGGCATGGGCGGAGAAAGAATCCATGACTTCGACATCTGCCCGCACGGGGATGGTTCTGCCAAACAGCCTCAGTTCGTCTGTGCCCTCGATGAGTTTGGCTCCCGGCGTGCCCGGGGAGCAATATCCAACGACCAAAATGGTGTTTTTCTTGTCGGCGAGGTTGTTGGCGAGATGATGCTTTACCCTGCCGGCATTCATCATGCCCGAAGCGCTGATGATGATGCAGGGCCCGGGCTTGTCGTTCAGCGCCTTCGAATCTTCCACCGAACGGATGTAGTGCAAGTCGTTGAAGCCAAAGGGGTTGTCGTCTTTCAGCAGGTACTCGTTCAACTCATCGTCATAACACTCGGGATGGGAGCCGAAGATGACGGTGGCATTCACGGCGAGAGGGCTGTCCACATAGACGGGAATTTTGGGCAACACACCTGCCGTCTCCATTTGATCCAGCATATAGACGATCTCCTGGGTGCGCCCTACGCTGAAAGCGGGAATGATGAGCTTGCCTTTCTTTTCTACACAGGTATTGCGGATGATGTTCAGGAAGCGCTCTTCTTCATGGGGTTTTTCCAGATGCACCCTGTTTCCATAAGTAGATTCACTAATGACGTAATCTGCCTTTGGCATGGGCTGCGGGTCGCGCAGGATGGGGCGATCGGGCCGGCCCACATCGCCGGTGAAACTAAAATGCAGGCTGCGTCCGTTTTCGCGTATGCGCAGACTTACGCTGGCGCTGCCGAGAATATGTCCTGCATCCCGAAACAAAACCTCCACGCCCTCTCTGATCGGGAACCAG
>JALVES010000018.1 GCA_027030635.1 Saprospiraceae bacterium
TTGTACTGGCAGGGATTTTGGATTGGCCCAATATACGGAAAAATGCGATTTTGCGTTTATTGGGCTTGTATTTTTAGCCAGGTGAGAGGAGGCGGGGGTGTGTTCGTGGGTGTGATGGGGGCAAAGATAGGGGGTGTTTTTGAGATGGGCAAGTTTTGGGAAATGTTTTTGTCTTGTTTACAACAGACATGTCATGTCTTATAGACATGACATGTCTCGCGCGCGCGTAATGCGCGCACGCACGCGGGCACATGCGCGCGCGTAACGCAGGCGCGCACGCAGGCACACACGCGCGCGTAACGCGCGCGCATACGCGCACACACGCGCGCGCGAGCGCCCCCTCAAAACGACTTTTCCATCTTCGTTTTTGGGGGCATCATTTTCTTCTTTTTCTTCCCTTGGGGCTGGTCTTTGAGGTATTGGTCCAGCCAACTGAAGAAAGTGCGATGCCAGAGCAGTCCGTTTTGCGGTTTGAGCACCCAGTGGCCCTCATCGGGGAAGTAGAGGAAGCGAGCGGGAATGCCCTGAACGCGGGCTGCCGTAAACGCCTGAAGCCCCTCGCTGAGTGGCACGCGGAAATCCAGTTGGTTGTGGATAATCAGGATGGGGGTATCCCAGTTTTGCACGTAGAGGTGGGGGGAGAATTTGTCGTAGCTCTCGGGGCGGGGAGTCTGCCAGTAAGGCCCGCCGATGTCGTGGTCGGCGAAAAAGAGTTCTTCGGTGCTGCCATACCAGCTTTCGAGATTGAACAGGCCGGCATGGGCGATGAAGACTTTGAAGCGTTTTTCGTGATGCCCTGCCAGCCAGTACACGGAATAGCCGCCATAGCTGGCTCCGATGGCTCCGAGGCGGGCTGTATCCACGTAGTTTTCTTTGGACAGCTCGTCTATGGCGGTGAGCAGGTCTTGTTGGGCCTGGCCGCCCCAGTCCTGGGCGATTTCGTCGTTCCATTTGCGACCGAAGGAGGGCAGGCCGCGGCGATTGGGCGCGACGATGACGTAGCCATTGGCTGCCATGAGTTCAAAATTCCAGCGGTAAGACCAAAACTGGCTGACGGTGGATTGAGGCCCTCCCTGGCAGTACAGCAGCGTGGGGTACTTTTTGTCGGGATCAAAGTCCGGAGGCAGGATGACCCAGACCAACATGCGTTTTCCGTCCGTGGTCTTTACCCATTTTTTGATGACTTTACCCATCTCGATTTGGCTGAGCAGCTCGTCATTGACGTGTGTGATCTGGTTGGCCTTGCCGGTCTGGCGGGAGATGCGGTAAATTTCATGCGGCTGTTTCATGGAGCAGCGCAGGGCTATCACGCTCTCATCCGTAAGGGCGAAAGAATAGTGGTTGTAATGCCCGCCCGTGAGTTGGCGCAACCGTCCTTTTTTGTTGAAATCTATCTGAAAAATCTGCACCGTACCGCGCCACGGGCTGGTGAAGTAAATGGAGGCTCCGTCAGGCGCCCACTGCGGGTTGTTGGCATGTTGGTCGAGGCCTTTGGTGATTTCCCACTTCACTTTTTGCTTCATGTCGTATGCAAAAATCCGGTTGCGGTCGGACTCATAGCCCGGGGTTTTCATGCTGTTCCAGATGAGGATTTTGCCATCGGGTGAGAAGGCCGGATTCATGTCGTAGCCTTCCATGTTGATGCTGATTTTCGTCGTATAACCGCTCTGACGGTCGAAGAGGTAGATGTCCGAATTGGTAGATCGGGCATACTCCACGCCGCTGAGTTTTTTGCAGGTGTAGGCGATGTAGCGCTCATCGGGCGACCAGGCGATTTGCTCCATGCCGCCGAAGGGCTTGAGAGGCGTGTCGTAAGCTTCATTCATGACCGCTGTGCTCTGCTGCAGTTGGCCGTTTTGGTAAGGCGCGTAGAAGAGGTTGCTGTAGTAGCCGTCCTCCCATTCCGTCCAATGGCGGTACATGAGGTCGTCATAGATGAGCCCCGTCGTCTTGTCGAGATCGGGATAGATGTCGCGGGGCGAGGGTGTGTGCTTGACTTCGGCCGTGTACAGCACAAAATTCCCTTTGGGCGAGTATAGAAAGCCGGTCATTTCCGTCTCAGAGGTTTGGGTTTCGTTTTGCCCGTCGAGGTCCGTTTCGTACATCTTGCCCCCGCGCAGGAAGCCGATGCGCTGCCCGTCGGGCCGGAAGCGGGCATTGTACTCGCTTTGCGGCGTGTTGGTGAGTTGTACGGCGGCTCCTTTGTCGCGCCCGTCAACATGGATGAGGTAGAGGTCGGATTGACCTTTGTCTTCAGCCAGGTCGTAGTACTTCACGGAGTAGAGCAGGAGCCGGCCGTCAGGCGAGACATCCTGCAGGCTGACGCGCCCGAGTTCCCAGAGCAATTCGGGCGTTAAGCGACCTTTTTGGGGCTGTTCCTGGGCTTTCGCCAAATGGAACCCGGCGATGAGGAGAAGGAAGACTAACTTTTTCATGGTCGGTGGGTGTTTTGGGCGTAAAGATAAGGGAAGTTTTTTTCTGTCAAAATGGGGTGGGGAGGGGTGAGGGGATTTTGGCGAAGGTGCTTAACAGTGTAAAGTTGGTAAATGTGCTGTTTTGTTCAGACATGTCATGTCTATAGACATGACATGTCTTTCGCACCCATCGCTGTCGCAAAACCACTGTTATCAAAAAACAGCACTACTTCAAACCCCTCTCCAGCCCCCCCAATTTCCCCTCTATCTCCCCGAACGCCGTTTCCAGTTTTTCCAGCTCCTCGCCCTCGGCCTGGAGCATGGCGTCGAAGCGGGAAAAATTGCTTTCGATTTGGTGTCTTACGGTTTGGATGTAGGTGAAGAGCTGGTCGCGCAGGCGGGTTTCCAGGTTTTCGCGGCCTCGTTGGACTTCTTCGCGGAAGCCTTTGAGGATTTTTCGCTTTTGGGAGGAGGAGGAGACGCCCGCGAAGAGCAGCCCCAGGCCGGTGAGTATGCCGCCGGTGATGTCGAAGACGGCGCCATTGGTGACGGCTGTGAGGATGGCTCCGATCAGGGCGATGCCGCTGCCGGTGAGCATGTTGGGGGCGATGTCTTTATCGTTGGCGAAGAGCTCGGAGGTTTTGAAGGCGTCTCCGCGTTCCAGCATTTGCCGGAAGGCAGATTGCAAATCGTCGAGGACTTTGGCCCGTTGTTGGCTGATGTCGCGGAAGAAGTCCATGTCTTCGCGCAGGGGGGTGCTGCTGTTTTGGATTTTGAGGTCTATGAGCTCGGCCATTTGCTGGATGCTGAGGGCGAGGTCGCGGATGCCTTCGCGCAGCTTGTTTTGGAGGCTGTTTTCCAATTCCCGTCCCATTTCGCGGGCGAGTTCTTCGAGTCGTTCTTTGAGGCTGGAGCGTTTGGAGAACAGGCCCGTCAGGCTGCGGCGCAGCAGGGCGAAGAAGGAGAGTTCGCGGGCGAGTTGGCGTTCTTTTTCGGTGGTGATTTGGCGGTAGGTGGCTACGGCATTTTCGATGAGGCGCTCGGCCTGGCGCTCGGCTTGCTGCGTTTGGCGGTCAAGGATTTGGCCGACTTCCCGGCGGAAGTTTTGGTCGGCTTCGTATTGTTTGCGGCGGGCTTCCAAGGCTTTGCCGAGGCGCTCGGTCAGGGTGGCGGCGATGGCGAGGCTGTTTTCTAATTTCAGGCGGGCCGCCTGGCCGCCGGTGATGTTTTCGCGTATGTACTTGCGCAGTGGGGCAAAGCCGCTGTGCTCTTTGTCGCCTTCCAGCTCGGCTTTGGCGGAGACGGCGAAGACGAGCGGCTGCTCGATCTCTTTTTTGCGGGCCTGCTCTTTTACGCCTTGGATGTTGACCTGCAGGTCTTCTTCGCCGAGGAGGTCTTTTTGTTGGAGTACGAAGATGATTTTTTTGCGCCACTCCTGCTGGATGAAGTCGAGGAAATCCCAGGCCGATTGGCGGTAGGGATTTTTGGCTTCAAAGACGAAGACGATGAGATCAGAGGCGGGGATGAAGCGCTCGGTGATTTCCTGATGCTGCTCAATGATGGTGTTGGTGCCGGGCGTGTCCACGATGGCGATTTCGCGCAGGATGTCCACGGGCAGGTATATCTTTTCCAAAAAGGGGTTGACGGCGACGACCTCCTCTTTTTCGCCATAGAGGATTTGCAGCACCTTGTCGGTCATGGGCTGCGGAGCGACCTTGGTGATTTCGCGCCCCGTGTCGAGCAGGGCATTGATGAAGCTGCTCTTTCCGGCCTTGACTTCGCCTGCCACGACGAACATGAAGGGCTCGTGCAAGCGGTTGCGCAACTCGTTGATGGTGTCGTTGAGCTCCTGATGCCCGATCTCCCCGCTAAAGGTGTGAAGCTGCTTGATCAACTCGTCTATCTGTGCCCTTTGTGCCAGCAGCCTGCTGTCTAAAATTGGATTTTCCATGATTGCCATTTGATACGGCAATGATACGAAATTTTTGTATCATTGCCCTTATGAAACGCCGAGTTCGCATTCTACACACTTCCGATTGGCATCTGGGGCAGAAATTCATGCATCTGGACCGCCGTGAAGAGAGCCGAGCTGCTCTGGATTGGCTGTTGGGCGCTTTGCAGGAATATGACGTGGATGTGTTGTTGGTTTCGGGAGACGTCTTCGACACAGGCAGCCCTCCGAGCTATGCGGAGGAGCAGTACTATCGTTTTTTGGCAGGCCTGGCCGGCACCTCCTGCCGGCAGATTGTCATCACGGCGGGCAACCACGATTCGCCGGCTCATCTCGAAGCTCCGCGTCGCTTGTTGGAAGCGCTGAACATTCACGTGCGAGTGCGGGTTGTGGGAAATGAAAAGGCTGCATCGCGACAGGATGATTCTTTACTCATCCCCCTGCACGATACTGATGGAGAATTGTTGTCCGTGGTGGCAGCCTCGCCCTTTCTGCGCGATCGGGACCTGGGGCCCGGCCTGGCAGGGGAACATACAGCCGACCGGCAACAGCGCATCCGCGAACGCATCAAAGCGCACTATCGCGAGTTGGGACAAGCCATGGAAACTTATCGCGAGGCCGATGTGCCTCTGATCGCCATGGGGCACCTCTACGCACGTGGAGCCGAAGCTTCTGATCCTGAGCGGCAAAAAAACATTTACCTCGGAGATGAAAAAAACATGGCAGCTTCGGATTTTCCGGAGGTATTTTCCTATGTCGCTTTAGGGCACATTCACCGTGCGCAGGCAGTGGACAAAAAAGGCAGGGTGCGCTACAGCGGCTCGCTCATCCCCCTCAGCTTTCGCGAAACGATAGACGACAAATCCGTAACGCTGACTACCTGGGAGGGAGGAAAACTGATCGAAACCCAACTGCTGCCCGTGCCGCTCTTTCGCCGGCTGAAAACCCTTCGGGGAAAAACAGGAGAAGAGCTGTTGGGCAAGCTGCAGGCCTTTGCCGAAAGGCATGAAAAAGACCCCCTCAGACCCTGGTTGGAAATGATCTTGGAAGGCGACCGGGCCGAAGCCAGACTTCGCCTTCGCCTGCAGGAGGAAGCCTCTAAGCTCAATATGGAGTTGCTGCAATTGCGCCTGCAACATAAACGCACTGCCTGGATGCAGGAAGATACAGAGCTGGTTTTGGAGCAGCTCCATCCGCGTGAAGTTTTTGAGGAGCGCTGCAGGAGCGCGCAGCTTCCGGAAGATGAAATGAAAAAACTGCAACAGACATTCGACGAGCTGCTCGAATGGATGCAACAAAGCGAAGAGGGGATATGAGAATAGTGAAATTGCGTTTTTGTAATTTGCATGCTTTAAAAGGCGAATTTGAATTAAATTTCGACGCCCCGCCTTTTGAGGGAACAGGCCTTTTTGCCATTACCGGA
>JALVES010000019.1 GCA_027030635.1 Saprospiraceae bacterium
ACAATGAGAGGAGTCGGGGAGCTGACGCAAGGAAGACCCCCGAGCCGGCCTGTTTGACAGGTGTCTGTTGTCCGTTGTCTGTTAAAGTGGTTGAATTGGTGAAATCGGTGAAAGCGGTTGAATCGGGGGAATCGGTGAAAGCGGGTAAATCGGTGAAATCGGCCCAATCTGTGTAATCTGTGATTCTGACGATGAGCGTGAGGGGCGTGATGAACGTGATGAACGTGACGAACGTGACATTGAGGGGACTCACCACGGAGTTCACGGGGTTCACGGAGAGGGTCGGTGAAAACGTGACGAACGTGACGAACGTAACGGGGTGAGCAACTTAGCGAAAAGCAAAAAATCTGTGTAATCCCATAATCTGTGTAATCTGTGATTCTGACGATGGAGGGTAAGGAACGTAACAAACGTGACTTGATAGAACGCGGATGACGCGGATGACGCGGGTTTCCGCGGGTTTTTAAACCCGTTTAACTTGATATCCCGTTTTAAGAAGCCGGCTCGGGGGTCTTCCTTCGTCAGCCTGCCTGCCGATGCCTCGGCAGCAGGCAGGCTCCCCGATCCTTTGGTTGGCACAAGTCAAAAATCAAAAATCGCTAATCGTTATTCGATATTCAAAAGAAGCCGCTTCCGCCGCTTTCACCGCTTTCACCAATTTCACCAAAAAAACTTGCTTTTTTCAAAAACATCCCTTATCTTTGCCACCGATGAGTGTGGCGATCACCCTCTCATCTCATGGAAAATATGTGAAGCGCATTGAAAAGTGCCCCTTTCCCGCTTAAAGAAGTGGGATGCTCTATGCAGGTTTTTTAAGCCGCCTTTGGGCGGGATTTTTCACATAAATACCTTTACTATGAATCTCTTCAATCGATTTTCTAATGTTAAAATAGGGGAGATAGTGCCCTTTACCTGTTGATTCTTACCGTTTTCTTTACCTTTTCTTATGTGGGTTGTGTGCAGGAGGAGATAGGGCCACAGGCTTCTTTGGGGGAGGATGTGGTGTTGGGGAAGGTTCAGTACAAAAGCCAGGGTGATGTCTGTAGATGCTATATGAAAATAACTTCTGTTGATAATGCACCGGAAGGAGGTTTGTGGCAGTGGTATGATATTACTGATGGCAATCAGAAAGTTGGCTATTTTTTATCTGGCCAAGGAAATGCGTGGGATGATAATGGTACTTGGACTCCATTTCCTTCCTCTTTTGAGGAATTAGATGTCTCACCGGGAAGTACATCCTCGGCAGGTGTACATACTTTTGAGTTTCGCCCTTTATTTGGAGATTTTCCTGACGGTTTCACTCTAAATGCAAAAATTCATTGTTATTTATCGTCAGGAAGTAGTGGACAACAGTTGATAAATATTTATACGGAGGCGTATGAATTAGGGCAAGGTGATCCACCTGCGGATCCAATCAACAATCCTAATGGCAGGTCATTTACTAGTTCATTTTCTTGTTTCACCTCTTCTGGTGAGCAATAAAAATGATTAGATTGGAGCAAGCTTAAGACATTGGTGAATTTTTGCTAATGTCTTAGCTTTTTAAATTTCAACTATGAAGCGAATTTTCTTTTTTGCTGCTTCTCTATTTTTGATGGTGTCATTGTCAGGGCAGAGCTATTTGCGTAAACTAAGTCTTTCTGGTATTGATCCTTGGGATGTAGTGTTTTTCAATAGGCTTTTAAGTGTTGATGATGCTGATGGGTTGTCTATGGCGTTTGATGCTGAAAAAGGTGTTTATTTTGTGGAGATAAATGAATCTGGAGAATTTGACTCAGGATATTTGTATAGTTTAGAAATTGATTCTGCATATTCTTGGGGTACGACCTTGTGGAATTATGATCGAATAGGGGGTGATCAGGTTGTAAGTTTTTCATTTGAAGGTACGTTGTATGGAGTAAAAAGCGGAGCTGTATTAGCTTTAGCTGATTTTACAGAGGAGAATTATTGGATGAGGCGTTTGTCTAATGCAAGATTGAGAGGGATTCTGCTTTCTTTTATTTCTGATTCTACTTTAGTGGTAAGCTACAATTTAGATTCTACTGCAGAGGAACATGAGTATGTTAAAGATTCTTTAGGGGTTGCTATGTTTTTAGTGGAGGGAGGTGATAAGGTATGGTCTTATTATTACAAAGCGTCTGAGTGGACAGATAGCTCTATGGCCTATTCGCTTTCTCAGGCTAAGGCTTTTCCTAATGGGAGTTTTTGCATTTTGGGTGGCTTTGATTCATCTTATGACCCATTTAGTTTAATGCCATTTCACCAGCCTTTTTACTTGTTGAAAATTGGCTCAAATGGCGAAGTGCTGGAGAGTGTAGGTAGTAGCTCTGATAGTTTGGTGGCATCAGGGGTGATCATTAATGAGTTGGGGGATGTCTATTTGTCTGGGAAAATAAATGAAGTGCTACCTGATGATGTGCAAGCAAATGCTTTTATAGCTAAGCTTGACTCTAATTTTGAATTGCAATGGGCTCGGCGTTTACATGCTGAAAATTATCTTTGCAATTATGTGGATATGAAACCTGCTCCAGATGGTGGTGTGTTTTTTGCATATATCAGTTATGGTGATTTTCCTGTAATTATGGGTAAAATATCGGCCTTGGGAGAATTGGAGTGGTATCGTGGTTATTCCTTTTTTTTACCTATGTTGGATATTGGCAGTGATGGAGCCATGTATGTAATGAGTGCGCGTGAATATTTGCCTGATGGGACATCGACTGCCGGAATGGTATTAGCTAAAACTAATGACCAGGGTGAGATACCCTCCTGCCCTCAATTTGAAGCATGTCTGGAAATCGATGAAGTCAATTTGTTATTTGAAAATTGGGAATGGAGCCGAAGTGTAGATTATGGAGAGGTTTTTGAAGCTATGGATTTTTCTATAGATACGTTTGGAGGAAGTAGTATCCCATACTGTGGTACAGCACAGGAAGTGCAGGCTTTTTTTTCTTTGCCGGACACAGTATGTGAAGGAGTTGTGTTGTCTCCGGAAGATTTACACAATCAATATGCGCAAGAAAGTTATTGGGATTTAAGTGGTCCTCAAGGCATAGATACGCTTATTAATGATTCTGATTTTGAGTGGTTGTTTGATGTACCCGGAGTTTATGAAATTGAACAACAGGTTTGGGTTCTGGGCTGCTCGGATTTTTACAGCCGCGAGCTGGTGGTGCTGCCGGATGATCTTAGTCCGCCATTGGGGCAGGATACTTTGATTTGTGATGAAGGGCCGTATGTTTTGCAGCCGCAGAGTTCGCGTCCTTTGCGGGAATTTTTGTGGGCGGACGGGAGCACGGGTAGTATTTTACCGGTGGAGAGTTCAGGTATTTACACTTTAGATGCTTCAGATGGTTATTGCAGTGTGCGCGATACGGTGCAGATAGATTTTATCCGTGAGTTGTTGGAGTATGCTCCCATAGAGCCGATAGGCGATACGGTTTTATGTCCGGATTTGTTGCCCTGGGAAGTGCGCCCGCAGAGTGCGTATAGCGAAGCATTTATTTTAAATGGCGACAGCATTGCATGGGCGTCCGTATTTCATTTGGCGGAAGCTGGTGAATACAGCATTTCTGCCGAGATAGAAGGCTGCCTGCTGAGCGAAACCTTTACTTTGGAAGTAGAACCCTGCGAAGTGGATGTCTATATCCCCAACGCCTTTAGCCCAAACGGAGACGGGCTGAACGATTGGGTGGAGCCGCTGGGCAAGGCGGGTAAATTCACGGGCATAGAACTCAGCGTGTACGACCGCTGGGGCGGGGAGTTGTATCGCACCGATACGCCCCCCTTCCGCTGGGATGGGTATTCCGCTTCCGGCGCTGCACTGAATCCGGGCGTTTATCTATTGCGGTTTCGCTACTACAATCATCGGGCGTTCAGAGAGGAGGAAGTGGCTGTGGAGGTGAATTTGGTGAAATAGTTTACTGTTTACTGTTTGCGGTTTACAGTTTTTTTTAGTTTAGTGTTGAGCGTTTAGCGTTGAGCGTTTAGTGTTGAGCGTTTAGTGTTGGGGGTTGGTTAAATCGGTGGAAGCGGCCTAATCGGTGGAAGCGGGACTCAATCTGTGTTAATCTGTGTAATCTGTGTAATCTGTGATTCTGACGATGAACGTGAGGAACGTAACGAACGTAATGAACGTAACAAGCGTGACAAACGTGACGTGTGACGGACGTGGCAATCGTAGCCCAATCATGCTTGAAGACGGGTTCAAGAGCATAGTTGTAAACTCACCACGGAGTACACGGCGCTCACGGAGTGTACACGGAGATGTCATTCTCCATTATCAATTTTCCATTTTCCATTCTCCATTTTTAACTATCTTGCAGCCCCTTAGCGAAGAAAAAAATGTCCATAGTCGTTCAACATCTTACCAAGGAGTACGGGCCTCAAAAGGCCGTTGATGATTTGAGCTTTGAGCTGAAGTCGGGCGAGATCGTCGGCTTTCTCGGGCCTAATGGTGCGGGGAAGACGACGAGCATGAAGATTCTTACGACCTATATTCTGCCGACTTCCGGCAAGGCGCTGGTGGCGGGTTATGATGTGGAGGAAAGTCCCATGGAGGTGCGCCGGCGCATTGGCTATTTGCCGGAGCACAATCCTTTGTACCGCGAGATGTACGTGCGCGAATACCTGTCTTTTGTGGCGGGTTTGCACGGCATACGGCGTCCGAAGCAGCGCATTGATGAGATGATCGAACTGACGGGCCTGGAGCGGGAGCAGGGCAAGTTGATTGGCGCATTGTCTAAGGGCTATCGCCAACGCGTAGGTTTGGCGCAAGCCCTGATGCATGATCCCGAAGTGCTGATCTTAGACGAGCCTACCTCGGGGCTGGACCCCAACCAAATTGTGGAGATTCGCGAGCTGATCCGCAAGGTGGGGGAGGAGAAGACCGTGCTCTTTTCCTCTCACGTCATGCAGGAAGTGGAGGCGCTTTGCCGGCGCGTGCTGGTCATCAACCGCGGCCGTTTGGTGGCCGATGCGCCCATTGAGCAACTCAAGAGCAAAAGCGCCAATCAGACGCTCATCACCGTGGGCTTTGCGGGGGCTGTAGAGCCCTCTGCCCTGCAGGCCCTGAAGGGCGTGCAAAAGGTGAATGCATTAGACGAGCTGCGCTATCGCCTCGTTTGCGAAAGCGACCTGAGAGAAGAAATTTTTGCCCTGGCCGTGCAAAAGAAGTGGAGACTCATTGAGCTGCATCAGGAAACCATAGAATTAGAAAACGTCTTCCACCAATTGACTGAAGGGAACGCAAAAAAATGACCGATGCTAAGCATCTATCAAAAAGAACTCAACGCTTTTTTCAGCTCGCTGATCGGCTATGTGGTCATCGGCGTGTTTTTGCTGATCATGGGGCTGGCCCTCTGGGTCTTCCCCGATACCAGCCTGCTGGAGTATCCCTATGCCACCCTGAGCCCGCTGTTTGACCTGGCGCCCATGGTCTTTCTGTTTCTGATTCCCGCCATCACCATGCGCTCATTTGCCGAAGAGCAACAAACCGGCACCCTCGAACTGCTGGTCTCCAAGCCGGTCTCGGAGAACCAGATCATCCTCGGCAAATTTTTGGCCGACCTGACCCTGGTGGCCTTTGCCCTGCTGCCTACGCTGCTGTACTACTATACCGAATACCAGCTGGGCGACCCCAAAGGCAACCTCGACTCGGGCGCTATCGCAGGCTCTTACATCGGACTTTTGCTGCTGGCGGCCATCTTTGTCTCCATCGGGCTGCTGGCTTCCAGCCTCACCAACAATCAGATCATCGCCTTTCTGCTCGCCGTATTTTTGAGCTTTTT
>JALVES010000020.1 GCA_027030635.1 Saprospiraceae bacterium
TTGATAAATTTTTGGCAAAACGCGGAATAAGCTATACCGTTCTATTGGACGGGAAAAAAGATGTCGCAAAAGACTACCGCGTCTCAGGATACCCTACCATGTATTTAATTGACAAAAGCGGCAAGATACTTTCAAGCCAGGTCGGCTATAGAAAAGGCTTTGAAACAGAGTTGGAAGAAGTAATTAAAGAAAATTTGTGACGAACGTGACAATCGTGACGCGTGACGGGCGTGACAATCGTAACCCAATCATGCTCGGCGACGGGCTCCTTAGCGTCTTTGCATTTCGCAGGCGGCCGGTTCTCCCTACTTTGGGCCTGCCTGCTGCCGTACCACCGGCAGGCAGGGAGTTAGAGGGGTGGCGCGGGCAGGAAAATGCAAAGAATGGAGAATGAAAAATGAATTTCCCCGGTTTATCCCGTCTCCGTGAGCTCCATGGTGAGATTTCACAACTCCAAACTTAACGGCACAGTCGCCTTCACCGATTCTGCAGATTTCTCTGGTTTCACCGCTTGCACCATCAGGCAACCGAAGCTCACCTCTCCACCACAAATTTCCCCACAGCAAGCTTGCCGTTTGGCAGCTTGGCAGAAATAAAATACAAACCCTCGGGCAAGAAGGAAACATCTATCCGCCCTTTTTGTGGTTCATACCGACCCAACAGACGCCCCAGGCTATCAAAAACAGAGACCTCAACCGGCTCTGTTCCATAAAAATGAAGGGCGTCTGCTGTGGGATTGGGAAAGCCTTTCAGACTTTGTGCCAAAAAACCCGCCTCATCTACAGCCACCACCGGCATACAGGCAGGAGCTGATGCAGGAAAAGCGATCTCGTAAGTATCGGTAGAAAAACCGGCAAAACCTATATACTCAAATTCTATACACCAAAGTCCAACACACGAAAATGGCGGAAAAGGCGTCTTAAGATCACCCATCCCTTCAATCCATTGAGTTGGCGGAAATTCTACACTTCCGCCAAAAGGGTATTGATACTCCCCTACAACGTCCAAAACACGAAGATAAGCATCAAAGACTTCACAATAAAAGGAGTCTATGCTCAATACTCTATAGAGCGTAGAATCGTCAAGTCCACGGGGAGAAAGACAATAAACGCTATCGCCCGGCATCAGCGAAAAGTCGTACAAAAGACCAATATCTCCTGCTTCATCAGGGCTGATATATGGATTTCCAGCCTTACGGGCATATACTTTCTTCCCTTCAACCCGATAAAATCCCCGGACATGACCCTCCAGACCAAGTTCATCATACCAGGCGGTAGTACCGTGCTGCGTTAACACATTCCAATGCACGCCGTCTATAAGCGTATCTCTCAAAGACCTCAGTATGTCTGTGCCAAATTGGGGGTTGTCATAAGCGCTTACACTCCCAAATATCCATTCAGGAGCAGCCGTATAATCCGGAAAAGACTGCGCTGCAGCCACATTGACAACAAAAAATACAGATACAGCGATCACAAACGGTCGCCATAAGCAGGAGTACGTGTTCAGTAATCTGTTTTTCATATTCGTCATGGTTGTTGCTTAATTAAAATTCCGGACCAGGTTTCATCTCCCATATTCAAGACATACTGGATGATACCCGGCTGCAGGGAATTTACGTTGACAGGTACACTATACTCACCTTCAATTAGAAAATCTTCGACATGGACATGCCCCCCAAACAAATCAAAAAGGTCTAAATTCACATTGGCAGGTTCCAACAACTCAATAGTAAACAACAGTTCATCAGTTGATATTGGATTTGGAAAAACCTCCTTCAATACATGTCTTTGTGGTTTGCCCGATACTACTTCCACCTCTAACGAAAAAGGCAGGGGGTTCCCTCCATCTGAAAGCAATCGTGTTTCTAACGCTTCCTCAGATAGCAAAAGTGCCTTGGAAAGAGAACAGCCATTCTCCTGGATGGTCGCTTCCATAACCCAAAGCGTATCACCTTGTGCCCAAGACACCTTTTCCGTGCTTTCCTTAAACCACAATGACTTCACAAATCCTTTTTCCGGGAAAAAAGCAAAATCCTGAAGAGATAAATAAGGAATATGGGGATACACCAAGGTGTCTATGCTTAAAACATCTGTGTCATACCATAACCCCAATTGAAAAGCAGCCACGTCTGAAAGATCAGAACCTGATTTAAAAACGAGACTTACCCTGTCGCCAACTTCCAGGCAATCAGTATCTAAAACCGTCAAAGAAGACTGATTTTCTTCTTCAAAAAGTTCCATACAATCTCCACAGTAAGCATCCCCTGATTTTATCCCCATAAACGACCAGGTCTCCGGTTCATGAGCATCTGAATTTGGCAAATAAAGTTTAAATTCAGGATGCAAATAGGACGGATTATCTGAAGTGGCTATATACGCCCTGCTCTCCCCTTCATACTCCCAAACTGCCGTAAACGGATCCTCAAAAAAAGAATCCCAGAAATTCCATTGCAAATCAAGTGCATACTGAGGCAGGAAACGCCAATTATCTACATAGGTGAACATTTCGTCTAAGCCTAAAATAACCCTCTGTATATAAACCAAATCCAAAGTACTTATAGAACCTGAGTTGTTGACATCCGCAGCAATCCGGCTATAAGGAGATTCCAGTAAGTTAACTTGCAAAATGTGTTGTTGAATGGCCCAAATATCATCAACATTCACCTTGTAGTCCGCCTGAAATTGAGGTTTAGCAGCACAGGAAATATAAGAAGCAGAAAGAGGATCCACCACACTGCACCTTACATAAGCGCCCTCGATTTCCGTTGTATAATCGAAATAGACGGGACAATTCATACGTCCGTCTCGGTAGCTGCGATAGGACGACCCAATTGCAACCTGACTTGGAGGGTTAGGAATAATTAAAGAACGAGACATGAGCATAAACGGCAAAGGCGTATTTAAAATCTCTCCCGGCTTGTATTCTTCATGATAAAAATAAGCGTAATTGGAAAAATAAGTATGCGCTTCAGGCGTGTAAGTACATTCAGGCACATCATCGTCTATTAAAAAAGACATATCGCCACCAATATGTCCGGTTCCGACATTAGGGTCTTCGAGCACCAACAACATCCTTGCTTTTTGCTGAGGCGTAAAAGCCGTAAGCTGTTGATAAGAAAGGTCCCAAAGATTAGCCATGAGATTGTAGTAATCAGGATGATAGACGTAAGACTCAGCAGGAGGATCAACAGTCCCATTTCCATCCTCATCACAAAAAACGGGATTGCAATCTTCATCGCATAAATCGGCCCCAACACACACTCCGCCTCCGGCTGCAGCAAAATCAGGAGGTGTATCAGATATCAAATCACCGGTGCAGGTTCCCCACAATCCGGAAGGGCAATCAGGACATTCAAATTGAACAGTTGAACACCAATCCGTACACATATTATCAGGATAAAGACTTATTCCCGGACAATCCCCGCTGGGCATCGAACAGCTTGTTCCCGTAACAGTATGGTAAAGCCCGAAATAATGTGCAAATTCATGCGCTCTTAGTGCAGGAGTAGTCCACCAAGCAGTCCGAATACCCTCTGGAAATTTTCCTTGAGAATAACTACTCCCGTCATTTAAGTAAACATACATCGCATTATCCTCATCCTCATCACCGACATAAGCAGGACTATTAGGATCATGTATATACTCATAAAAAAGAGTTGGGTCTTGAACAGAAGTATTCGCAAGTTCATCATCCTCAATGTATTGTACCCGGCAAAGATAAAATTGAATATTCTCCGGAAACACCTCATTGATATACTCAAGGCAGTGATCGAAATAGCTATCTATGGAGTAATAAGGATCATAACCGGATATATTAGGTACTGAAGGGCTGGGGCAAGGCTCATTTTCCCCGCAAAATATAAACAGGAAAATAGGGATTTCATGCACTTCACTATTGGAAGACAACCAGTCTTCCTCCAATAAACCTGAGTTGGCAGCATAAGCCGCCGCCAGTTGAGAACGATACTCAGCATAAGCTTCCGGAGTAGGGTCCGGCACGCCACAAGGATACTCCTCGTTATCGTCAGCCTGGGCGCTCAAAAAAAGCGGCAGCAGCAAGAACAACGGCAATAAAGCAACTCTCAACAAATCACTAAAAAAACCAAATACAGACAGGCGGACAGGCGGACAGGCGGACAGGCGGACAGTTTTAATTCAAAAGATTTCATAACCAAACTAATTTGCATACTAAATAAAAACAACGCCTCATCAACGATAACACCGCAAAGGTAAGACACTTTTTTCTTTCGTGCAACTTTTTTTTCAAAAACCTGCATTTTTCTTTCAAATTTCTGTTTGGAGGAGGTTGCAATCTCCAAAATCCGCTCCCCGATCTTCCGCTTCGCTCCAGCCTGCCTGCAGCAGGCAGGCTCGGGGATCGGAGATGAGCTCATCATCAGAATCACAAATTACCCGGATTGAGCCCCAATTCCACCGATTAGGCCGATTTCACCGATTTCACCCCCTATCGTCAGAATCACAGATTACACAGATTATGGGATTTCACAGATTTTTTATTTCGGGCGTATTGCCGTCTAAATTTCTAATGAACCATTGATTATGTATTTCTGTATAAATTAGGAGCAAATCACCCCTACACTCAAAAAATTAAGGGTTGGTTAGACCATGTAAACCAATTAATTGTAAAATAAACGCAAAAAGACAAAATCAACAAAATCTGTGTCAATCCGTGCAATCTGTGGACGAAATGGGCAAAACTGCAAAGCAGGCAAGGCTCAATCGGGGGTGAAGCCCGACAGCGCTTGCAAAGACCGATGAAAAGCTGTAAGTTTGTGCTGAACTCAAAACGAAGTAGCACGGCAGTGCAAGCTGATAAAAAATGAAAAACGAACTAAAAACCATTGCCATAGTTTTTGCCTGCTTTGTTGCAGCACTATGGATTGCAAAACCTCTAAGGGAATTGTTGATAAACTACAACATGCCCGAATCAAACGCCCGGCTGATAGCAGGAATACTCCCTCGATTGCTAATTGTAATCGGCGCTATCCGGATGATAAATAAATTGGGCCTGAAAGCATACAACGGCTTTACGAAGGGTCAAAAGATAAAAAATATTTGTATTTAAGCGCAGTCATCACCGCCTTAATCTTTGGCCTGATTCACTACATCAACTTACTGAAAGAACCGGATAATTTTTTGGGAATAACCAGCCAGGTTGTCTTCGCCTTTTCAATTGGCGTCTTTTTTGGAGGCTTAACGCTTAGAACAGGAAGCATTCTTGTCCCATCTATATTTCATGGGTTAGTGAATTTTGCATTTGGCACAGGAGATTTGAAACAGCAGCCCCTTCAGGCTGCCACAAAAGAAATATCTGAAGGGATAAATTGGAGCTCCATCATTCCAACCACATTGTTTTTTGCATTCATTCTACTTGGCGGAATATACATGATTCGCAAAGTCAGCACCGAAGAGGTGTCTATAAAATTGGGAATAGAAATGGGTGCTACCGAAACATAGCAGACTATATCTTCGCTCAGGGCAACGCTTCACGAGAAATAAAAACGTGACGAACCTAACAATCGTAACAATCACAACCCAATCAGCCCTGAATACGGACTCCTTAGCGTCTTCACGTCTTCATCTTAGCGCCTTAGCGAGAAATAAAGAGAAATAAAGACGTAACGAACGCAACTCAAAACTCCCCCAAAAGCGCCCTGTGCATTTTATAGTAGATCTCCGTATTTTCATAGATGCCGGAGAACAAATTCGAGCCCGGGCCGTAGGCGAAGACGGGGATTAAATCAGCAGTGTGATAAT
>JALVES010000021.1 GCA_027030635.1 Saprospiraceae bacterium
ACGTACATCTCAATCCCGTAAATCGGCTGCTCCGTGCCCAGTATCAAGCCCCCAAAGGTGTTGACACCCAACTTGGTGTCCTCATCTAAACGGGCCTCCAGACCCAGCGTCAGCGAAGAGCTGAACGCACTTCCATAGGGCACGGAAATGTCGAAGTCGGGCTTCCGGCCTTTGAGCTTATAGCCAAAAGAGGTGTGCGACATTTGATAGCCGAGAAACAGGCCGCTGCGCTTTTTCAAAAAGTAATAGCGCAACTCAGCGCTCAGCTTGCGAGCCGTGTACTTAAATTTAGTGTCGTCGGTTTTGATTTTCTCTGCGCTCAGCAGGCTAAAGTCTGCATCCAAAGCAAAGTGCTTGCCAAGCGGAGCCGTCAGACCCAAAAAGGGGCCTGTAAAAGTCATGCCGTTTTCTTCATAGGCCGTAGCAGAAAAGCCCAGATTTTGAGCCTCCAAGCCGGCAAAAGCGGAGATAAGAACGAGGGAAAGCAACAACAGTCGTTTCATGGTCTTGCGTTTTGGTGTGGTGAAAAATCGGGTGTTTCACAGGCAAAACGCCTGCTGATGCGAAAGAGTTACACAAAAGGCGTGTACCTTAACACTGTTTAACAATCACGCCCTTTTGGAATGGAGAATGGAGAATGGAGAATGGAGAATTAAAAATGGAAAATGGAAAATGAACTAACTAAAGATCGAGCTGCCTGCCTGCTGCCAGCCGTATCGTACGCGCGCTAAAGCACGCGGTACTAATTGGCGGGCTGAAGCCCGCCCAACAACCAAAAACCAACTAAACACTAAACCAACGCTAAACGCTACACGCTACACGCTAAACCTCTCCCGATTTCACCGATTTCACCGATTTCACCGATTTCACCGATTTCACCGATTTCACCGATTTCACCGATTTCACCAAATTTGAACTCCGATTTCAGAAGGGAAACAAACGTTGAGTGCCGAGCTAAACCGGGCTGTGATGGTACGCCCGTCACGCGTCACGTTCATCACGTTCATCACGTTCATCACGTTCGTTACGTTCATCACGCTCATCACCCTCCATCGTCAGAATCACAGATTACACAGATTATGGGATTTCACGGATTTTCTACTTGTTCTTTGTTCACCATTCGGGGTGGTAGAAAGGAAACGGGGGTTGCCGAACTACAAAGCCCAACAAAAAACTGTTCAATGTTTGGGGGGAGGCTCACAGTGCAAATGAATGCCTGTATGATCCTCCAGGCTTACAGCGCTTAAGCTGCTTATTTCTAAGCCCTTTGAGGCTTTACCTGAACAGCCATCATAATAGCTGGCCAGATAAGGTGTATGCTTGCCGCGTTTAGGGATAAATGAGGCGTCAAAAGCTAAAACACCTGCCCGTTGAATACTTCTTTACAAAGCATAGAATTGAATGATAAGAAGTCAAAACCCTTCTCAAATTGAGTATGATAGGTCATCTCACAGTACCTCCCCCATAACGCCTCATCCTTTTTAAATTGATTCTTCCATGCATAGACAGAAACAAAATGATGGTCGCTTCAAAAAAAATTTTTGGTTGATTTGGACAAGGCTTCCGATTTATTCAGTATCTTTGCGATGAGAGTTCTGCTCTCGGCTGAAGCATAGGTTGTTGTTCTCATAAACACAAATCTATGCTTCTTTTTTTATGTAGAAGGCCTTTTTCGCCTCAAAAAACTAATGAACCATTGTTTCAAAAAAAATTTCATCACCCACCAAAATAAAAGGGAGGGTAAAACAGCCCGAATTCAGCCGTATCGTACGCGCGCTAAAGCACGCGGCACTGATTAGCGGGCTAAAGCCCGCTCAACAACCAAAAACCCAACTAAACGCTAAACCAACGCTACACGCTACACGCTAAACGATACACGATACACGATACACGATAAACCAGCCCCCCGCTTTCACCAATTTCACCACTTCCACCACTTCCACCATTTTCCCTACTTTTGCAAGAAACCAAACACAAGGCCACATGCAAAAACCCGGTCCGCTTTTCACCCGCCCGCTTCGCATGGACTTGCCTCAGGGTAAGTCTTTTGAGGAGAAGGACGGTCGCAAGACAGCCGAAGGCTTTGCCATACGTCCTGCCTACGGGCCGGAGGTGTGGGCAGAGGCAGAGCATTTGCGCTTTGTCTCCGGCATAGCGCCCTACTTGCGCGGGCCATACAGCACCATGTATGTTTCCCGCCCCTGGACCATTCGGCAATATGCCGGCTTTTCTACGGCTGAGGAGAGCAATGCCTTTTACCGCCGCAATCTGGCGCAGGGGCAAAAAGGGCTGTCGGTAGCCTTTGACCTCGCTACGCATCGCGGCTATGACTCCGACCATCCCCGCGTAAAGGGAGATGTGGGCATGGCAGGCGTAGCCATAGACAGCGTCGAAGACATGAAGATGCTCTTTGACCAAATACCCCTCGACAAGATGTCGGTCTCCATGACCATGAACGGGGCCGTCATCCCCGTCATGGCCTTTTACATCGTGGCTGCCGGGGAGCAGGGCGTCAAGCCCGAACAACTCAGCGGCACCATCCAAAACGACATCCTCAAAGAGTTCATGGTGCGCAACACCTATATCTATCCGCCCAAACCCTCTATGCGCATCGTTTCGGACATCTTCGCCTATACGGCTGAGCACATGCCGCGCTTCAACTCCATCAGCATCAGCGGTTATCACATGCACGAAGCCGGAGCTCCCGCCGACCTGGAGCTGGCCTATACCCTGGCCGACGGACTGGAATACCTGCGTGCAGGCCTGCGCGCGGGCTTAGATATTGATGCCTTTGCTCCGCGCTTTTCCTTTTTCTGGGGCATAGGCATGAACCACTTCATGGAAATCGCCAAAATGCGGGCAGGCCGCATGCTTTGGGCTAAACTCGTCAGGCAATTCGAGCCCAAAAACCCGAAATCCATGGCCCTGCGCACCCACTGCCAGACCTCGGGCTACAGCCTCACCGAGCAAGACCCCTTCAACAACATCGCCCGCACGGCCATCGAAGCGCTCGCAGCCGTCCTCGGCGGCACCCAGTCGCTCCACACCAATTCTCTGGACGAAGCCATCGCCCTGCCCACCGACTTTTCGGCCAAAATCGCCCGCGACACGCAAAAATTCCTGCAGCAGGAAACAGACCTCACCAAAGCCGTAGATCCACTCGGCGGCTCTTACTATGTCGAAGAACTCACCCGCCAACTCGCCCTGCGCGCCTGGCAGCACATCCGCGAAGTCGAAGAGCTCGGCGGCATGACAGCCGCCCTCGAAGCCGGCATCCCCAAAATGCGCATCGAAGAAGCCGCCGCCCGAAAACAAGCCCGCATAGACAGCGGAGCCGAAAAAATCGTCGGCGTCAACATCTTTCAAACCGATGAACAAACCGACATAGATGTGCTCGAAGTGGATAACTCCGCCGTGCGCAAAGCGCAAATCGCACGACTGAAGAAAATACGCGCCACCCGCGATGAAGCCGCCGTCCAAAAGGCTTTGGACGAGCTGCAAGCCACGGCCCGAAGCGGAAAAGGCAATCTGTTGGAAAAAGCCGTACAAGCCGCCCGCCTGCGGGCTACACTCGGAGAAATCACCACCGCCATGGAAAAAGAATTCGGACGCTACCAGGCCGAAGGCCGCGCCGTATCCGGCGTCTATTCCCGCGAAATACAACAAGACGAAGATTTTCAAAAGGCCCGCCGCATGGTCGAAGCCTTCGCCCAAGAAGAAGGCCGCCGACCCCGCATCCTCATAGCCAAACTCGGCCAGGACGGCCACGACCGCGGCGCCAAAGTCATCGCCTCCAGCTTTGCAGACCTCGGCTTTGACGTGGACATCGGCCCCCTCTTCCAAACACCCGAAGAAGCCGCCCGCCAGGCTGCCGAAAACGACGTCCACATCCTCGGCATCTCCTCCCTCGCCGCCGGCCACAAAACCCTCGTCCCCCAAACCATACGCGAACTCCAAAAACTCGGCCGCGACGACATCCTCGTCATCGTCGGGGGCGTCATCCCGCCCAAAGACTACGACTTCCTCTACCAACAAGGCGTAAGCGCCATCTTCGGGCCCGGAACGAAAATCCCCAAAGCAGCTATGGAGGTACTCGGCAAACTATGAAAAGACCCCAATAAAGTCCGGAATAAAATTTGTAATGGTTCATTAAGTTTTGAGATGGCAATATGCCCGGAATTCAGCGGATATCCAATACTCCTTTTATTTTTTGTCAACTTAGGCTTGATTGCAAAGTGGCATAAAATAAATGACACCATCTGGCAATTGAACCTTCCTTAAAACCCGCGGAAACCCGCGTCATCCGCGTCATCCGCGTTCTATCAAGGCCTAAATAGCCAATAGAACGCGGGCTTCGGCAAGCTCAGTCTAAAGATTTTCGCGGGTGCGGCGGATTCTCGCGGGTTTAAGCTGGTTCAACTTGATAGCTTGGTTTCTGATGGAGACAGGTAGCTAAAAACTTAATGAACCATTGATTTGGCGAAAGCCATAAAAACCCGCGTATGGCCCGAAGCCGCATTTGGCGAAAGCCATAAAACCCCTGAAGCAGCATTTGGCGAAAGCCGTAAAAAGCCCCCCAAAGGGAGCCTCCCGAAAAAAAATGAAAAAAAGTTTGAAAAATGCTTGCATTTAAAACAAAATGTTGTATCTTTGCAGCGGAACAAACATCAAAGTCATGCTTGAGCTGCAAATTTTCATCAGTAAAAAGGGCACGCGCGTAGTGCGCGCTACGGAATTGTACAAGGCCCTCGGCTTGCCCCCTGCGAAGTATGCCACGCAGATACAGAAGTGGCTGAAAGACATTTACGAGTTTCAGGATGGGCTGCGCAAACCGGAAAACATGCGGGATTTTGCCCGCCGCAAGACGGCAGAACCGCTGGTCGAAGATTACTACCTGACTTTAGAACTGGCCAAGCACATCGCCCTGCGCTCGGAAAGCAGCAACAAATTGAAGTGCGCCCGCTACCTCAAGAGCATGATGCATCTCGAGGGCAGCGATCGCCATGCAGCTTTGCGGGAGCTCAAAGCGCTGATCAACCTGACCAGAGCCATGAGCAAAGTCAGCAACCAGCTGAGTTGCGAGCGCAAGCATGCAGACTTATACAGCAAGCGCAACAACGGCAGCTTGCGCGACTGGTGGGCATACCGTGAACGACTCTTGGGCATCCACAAGGAGAAATGGGCCGGGCAGGTGACAGCGTCCGGCCGGGCCGCGGGAGGGCGCTCCCTGCGTGCTCTTCTCCTTGCCCGGGAGCCGTCGGAATTGATACGCATAGGCGTCTTTGACTGGTTTATGGCTCAGGGCAAAAGCCCCCAATACGCCTTAAACATGGCTGCCATGGCCAAACAAATCGCCCAAATACTCCAACTCGAAGTGGAAGACGACCTGGCCCCTGCGACAAAAGCCCTTAACCTCTTTTCGCAAGTAGGTTGAGGGAAAAGTTTATGGCGACAAAGACCCGTTCGTTCAACTTGGAACCCCATTTTCCAAAGGAGGCGGGGGGGCAGCAAGTAGGTCGTGATAGAACGCGGATGACGCGGACTTCGGCAAGCTCAGTCTGACAGATGACGCGGGTTTTCGCGGATTTCGGCAGGCTCAATCTGACAGATTTTTAAGCCCGTTTAACTTGGAGCCTCATTTTCCCGAATCAACAAAATTCCCAAACGCTAAACGCTAAACGCTAAACGCTAAACACTAAACACTAAACACTAAACACTAAACAACCAAAAAAACAATTGCAACATAAAG
>JALVES010000022.1 GCA_027030635.1 Saprospiraceae bacterium
TCAGGCGGGGCAGGCGGGTTAAAGAACTATGCGTTTACGGACTCGCGTATCCACTGTTCGTAGGCGGTATTGGCGCTGACTTCAATTTTCAGGACGCAGGGCGTGTCGTAGGGATGCATTTCGAGCAGGCGCTGCTCAACGCGGGGGTGGGCCTCTAAGGTCGTTTTGAGGATGGAGACCCACTCCCCTTCCGACTGCACGGCACCCTCCCACCAATAAGCGCTTTGGATGGGGAAAATATTGGCGCAGGCAACGAGTTTCTCTTCCAAAAGGCGTTGGCTCAGCGTTTTGGCGGTCTGCTCGTCAGGGTGGGTTACGTACAGAAGTGTAAACATGGCAAGTTACGATTTCTTCTTGTGCATCAAATAGGCCTTAATGAAGGGATCGAGATTGCCGTTGAGGATGTCGTCGGGATTGTTGATCTTATAGCCCGTGCGCAGGTCTTTGACCCAGCGGTCGTCCAGCACATAGCTGCGGATTTGCGAGCCCCATTCGTTTTTCATCTTCTCGGCCTCTACCTTATCGCGCTCTTCCAACTGCTTTTGCAACTCCCGTTCGTACAGGCGCGACTTCAGCATTTGCAGGGCTTTTTCACGGTTGGAATGCTGTGAGCGGCCTTCCTGGCATTCCACGACGATGCCGGAGGGCTTGTGCCGCACGCGCACGGCCGTTTCGACCTTGTTGACGTGCTGGCCGCCGGCGCCGCTGGAGCGGAAGGTATCCCATTCCAAATCGGCAGGGCTGATTTGAATTTCTATGGTGTCATCCACCAGAGGGTGTACGAAGACCGAGGCAAAAGACGTCTGCCGTTTGCCTTGAGCGTTAAAAGGGCTGATGCGCACCAGGCGATGCACGCCGTTTTCTCCCTTCAACTGGCCATAGGCAAAATCGCCGGCAATTTCCAGCTCTACCGATTTAATGCCGGCGGTATCGCCGGGCACGCGGTTGAGCTCGCGCACTTTAAAGCCTTTGCGCTCTGCCCACATGATGTACATGCGCTCCAGCATGGAAGACCAATCGCATGCCTCTGTGCCTCCGGCGCCGGCATTGATCTCCAAAATGGCGCTGAGGGCATCTTCGGGCTTGTTGAGCGTGGAGTGAAACTCCAGGTCTTCCACAGCGGTCAGGGCCTTGCTGTAGGCTTCATCCACTTCTTCTTCCGTGGCTTCGCCCTCTGCCTGAAACTCCTGCAGCACTTCAACCTCAGAGACCAGGTCCTCCACAGCTCGGTACTTATTGACCCAATGTTTATGGACTTTAAGCTCCTTCATGACCTTCTCCGCATACTTCGGGTCGTTCCAAAGATTGGGGTCGGCAGCGATGCGCTCTTTGTCCTCAATTTCCAAAAGACGTTCAGCGACGTCAAAGATACCTCCTTAAGAGGGCCAGTCTGGCCTTCAGGTCCTTCATCTGTTCCTGAGTCATTTTTTTATCGTTTAAAAGGGTGATTGAATCGAGAGGCAAAGATAGCAAATCCTTTCACAACTTTTTGGCTTGCAAATCGTATTACAAAAGGTATATTTGCCCATCCAAAACCAAGTATCCCATGAGGCATTTTTTCGCATTCGTCTTATTTGCGCTATTCGGCATTTCTGCCCAGGCCCAGATTCAGCAACCCGTCAAGTGGAGCATGGAGAGCCGGGCCCTCGGCCAGGATGAATATCTGCTCGTTTTTAAAGCCCGTATAGACCCCAAATGGGCCATTTACTCGCAATTTCTCGAAAGCGATGACGGGCCCATTCCCACTTCTTTTCAATTTGATGAAGGCGACCACTACGAGCGCATCGGCAAGGTGGAGGAAAGCGGGCCGCACCGCAAGGATGTCTTCGACCCCATCTTCGAGATGCAGCTCGTTAAATTTTACGACGAAGCCACTTTTACCCAAAAGATAAAGGCCAAAGACAAGAGCAAGCCCGTTAGCGGCTACCTCACCTTTATGACCTGCGATGACACGCAGTGCCTGCCTCCGACCGATGTGGATTTCTCCTTTGATTTGGCGAAAGCCGTCAAAACCTCCGATACCGGACAGACAGAAACGCCTCCGGCAAAAGAAGAGCAAAAACCCGAGACAAAAACCGCAGAAGCCGGACAAAGCGAAACCCCCAAACAAAGCGAAACGCCCTCCCATTTGGCGAAAGCCGAAAACCAAAACACCACTACCACAAACAAAACCGGCAGCACCGATGAAAAAGACGGCATCCTCAATCCCGTCAGCTGGAGCTTTGAAAGCAAGCCCCTCGGAGGCGATGAATACGAACTGAGTTTCCGCGCCGATTTGGAACCCGGCTGGAGCATCTACTCACAACACACCTCCGACGAAGGCCCTGTACCCACGACCTTTTACTTCACCGAGGGCGAGCACTACGAGCGCATGGGCGAAGTCAGCGAAGAGGGCCACAAAAAAGAAGGTCCCGACCCGCTCTTTGATGGCGTTACGGTCATCAAATTTGTGGAAGGGCCCGTGATTTTCAGGCAAAAGGTCAAGGTCAAAGACCCCTCTCAACCCATCACCGGAGAGGTGGAATTTATGACCTGCGATGACCAGCAGTGCCTGCCTCCCATGCCGGTCAGCTTTTCCTTTGACATTGCCGGAAACAAGGCCGGCACCGACGCCACCCAAAGCGGAGACGGCAACACTTACGAGCTTAGCGGCACGCCGGTGGATTACCGTTTCGATTACTCCTGGGCAGAGCGCAACTGCAGTGATGAAGAACCGCCAAAGGAAAAAGACAACAGCCTCTGGCTCATTTTTCTGCTCGGATTTGGCGGCGGGTTGTTTGCGCTGTTGACGCCCTGTGTGTTCCCCATGATTCCCCTGACGGTGAGCTTTTTCACCAAGTCGGCGGGCAATCGCGCCAAGGGCATCAGGGATGCGCTCACCTATGGCCTTTCCATCATTGTCATTTATGTGTTTCTCGGCCTGGTCATCACTGCCCTTTTCGGTGCCGATGCGTTGAATTTGCTTTCGACCAATGCCTGGTTTAACATCTTTTTTGCCATTTTATTTATCGTATTTGCCATTTCCTTTTTCGGGTATTTTGAAATTACGCTGCCCAGTTCCTGGGTCAACAAATCGGACAAAGCAGCCGAGCGTGGCGGCTTGATTGGCATTTTTTTCATGGCCTTCACCCTGGCGCTGGTCTCTTTTTCCTGCACGGGCCCCATCATCGGCACTTTGCTGGTGCAGACGGCGACCGGTGGAGGCAGCGGCTCTACCCTGCTCGGCAACATTTCGGCCGGCCCGCTGATGGGTATGTTTGGCTTTGCCACGGCTTTGGCGCTGCCCTTTGCCCTTTTCGCAGCCTTCCCCGCCTGGCTGAACAGCCTGCCCAAATCGGGCGGATGGATGAACCAGGTCAAAGTAACCCTGGGCTTTGTGGAGATTGCCCTGGCCATGAAATTCCTCTCCATTGCCGACCTGACGATGGGTTGGAAATTCCTTCCCTACGAGCTTTTCCTCGCCGTCTGGGTGCTTTGTGCGCTTGGTCTGGGCTTATACTTCCTCGGCTATCTGCGCTTTCCGCACGACCCGCCGGTGAAAAAAATCAAAGGCGGACGCGCCATTGCCAGCCTTTTGAGTTTCCTCCTCCTCATTTACTTACTCATGGGTTATCGCTACGATGAGCGTTCACAGACTTTTCACACCCCCAACCTGCTGAGTGGTCTGGCGCCTCCTCCCGGGCACAGCTACATCTACCCCAAGGATTGCCCGCTCAACCTCAACTGCTACCACGACTTTGAAACCGGCCTGGCTGTCGCCAAAGAACAAAACAAACCCATTTTGCTGGACTTCACCGGCTACGGCTGCGTCAACTGCCGCCGCATGGAAGACAATGTGTGGAGCCAAGACGACGTCTATAAAATCATCAACGAAGACTACGTGCTCATCTCGCTCTATGTAGATGACCGCAAAAAATTGGACGAGCCTTACACCTCGCCTTTTAGCAAGCGCACCATGCGCACTGTGGGCAACAAATGGGCGGATTTTCAGGCCATTCACTTCAACCGAAATTCACAGCCCTATTACGTCTTGCTCAATCCCAACGACAACAAAGTACTCAACACGCCCGTTGCTTATACGCCGGACAAAGACAAGTACAAGGCCTTCTTACAGTGCGGCCTGAAAAACTTCAAAGAAGCACAGGAAGCCAACAAATAAAAACCGATGAAACACAAAGCGCCTTTTCTCTTCCTCTTTCTCCTGCTTCCCTTCTTTGGCGTACAAGCTCAGGAAGCCCCTGCAGACACTTTGGAGCATGCTCTGTTGTGGCGCATCACCAAGCCGGATTTAAAAGACACCTCGTATCTTTTCGGCACCATTCACATCATCTCCCAAGAGGATTTTTTTCTTCCCAATGGTTTTGAAGAGGCTTTCGCCAAATGCAAAAAAGCCACTTTTGAGATCAACATGGAAAAAATGATGTCGCCCCTCAGCCTCCTCTCTATGATAGGCAACATGAACATGAAGGGCGACACCACCCTGCAAGACCTGCTCTCCGAAGAAGACTATGCCCTCTTGAAAAAACGCTCCCTGGAAATGGGCATGCCCGTTGAGCTGCTCAACACCATGAAGCCTTTTTTCGTCGCCATGTTGTTTTCAGGAGAAGATACAGAAATGCCACTCGAGCTCAATCAGGAAGAAAGCGCCACCACTTCTTATGAAATGGAGCTCTTCCAAATGGCCAAAGAGCAAGACAAAAAAATAGACGGACTGGAAACGGTAGATTTCCAAATGAAAATCTTCGACAAAATCCCCTACACCGTCCAAGCCAAAATGCTCAGCGAAGCCCTGCACGCCAGGGATGAAAATGAAGGCAAAGAAGCCCGGGAACATTCCGTCAACAATCTGGAAGAACTCGTCAAGGCCTACAAGACCCAAGATGTTGACAAACTCGCTGCCCTCGTCGCAGAAGAAGACGAAACCCTAAACCAATATGCAGACCTGCTCATCAACGAACGCAACCAAACCTGGATAGCCTCCATCAAAAAAATGACCGCCGAAGGCCCCGTATTTTTCGCCGTAGGCGCCGGCCACCTCGGCGGCAAACAGGGAGTCATTCGGCTGCTGAGGAAAGAGGGGTTTGTGGTGGAGGCGGTGTTTTGAGAGTTGTCGGTTGTCAGTTGTCAGTTGTCTGTTGTCTGTTGTCGGTTGGTGAAATCGGTTGAATCGGGGGAATTGGTTGAATCGGAGGAATCGGTTGAATCGGAGGAATCGGGGGAATCGGGGGAATCGGAGGAATCGGTAAAACTGCTCCAAAACAATAAACAACAAACCAACTGCAAACTGTCCACTGTAAACAGTAAACCAAAAAACTCTAAACTCTAAACGCTAAACGCTAAACGCTAAACACTAAACAACCAAACAGTCAAAGCCTAACCAAACAACAAACCAACTGCAAACTGTCCACTGTAAACAGTAAACCAAAAAACTCTAAACGCTAAACTCTAAACGCTAAACGCTAAACACTAAACACTAAACACTAAACACTAAACACTAAACACTAAACAACCAAACAGTCAAGACCCAACTAAACAGCAAACCAACTGTAAACTACAAACAGTAAACTGTAAACTAAAAAAAATGTCCACCAACAAACCCATAGTCAAGCGCGTGCGCGGCGCGGCGCCGAAGTTTGGTAAGAATTGTTTTTTGGCGGAAAACGCCACTGTTGTAGGTGATGTGGTTATGGGGGATGATTGCAGCAT
>JALVES010000023.1 GCA_027030635.1 Saprospiraceae bacterium
AACACGGACGTTTGTTGAGGTGGCAGCATCGCGGGCTTTTGCCCGCGATGCTGTGCCTCATTATGAGTTAAACCGTTAAGCCAACGATAAACAGTACACAATTCAAGATAAATCAGCCCCACTTTCCACTTCCTCCGCTTTCACCGCTTTCACCGATTTTCCCACTTCCTCCAATTTTACCGCTTTCACCAAAGAGGCGACGTACATGTTCGAGGCGCAGGGTCGCGGGCTGAAGCCCGCCCCACTGACAAAAAAAACTGTAAGCTATAAACAGTAAACCTTAAAACGCTAAACGCTAAACGCTAAACACTAAACACTATCCCCTCAGCTACCAATTCCGAGCTCGTCTTCCCCTTCACGGGTGGTGAGAGGCGTTGGCGCAGTTGGTGGTAGCCTGTTTGGAGGTGTTGGCGGGTTGGGGTTTGGAGGAGGCTTTGGAGTTCGGCTTCGAGTTTTGGGAGGGAGAAGTCTTTTTGGATGAGTTCGGTGAGCAGGCCCTGGTTGAGGATGAGGTTGACGAGGGAGATGTAGGGGACTTTGACGAGGCGTTTGGCAATGGCGTAGGAGAGGGCGCTGCTGCGGTAGCCGACGACTTGGGGCGTGCCGAGCAGGGCGGTTTCCAAGGTGGCTGTTCCGGAGCAGACTACGGCGGCTTCGGCCCGGCGGAGCAGGGCGTGGTTTTGGTGGCGCAGCAGGGGGAGAGTGTGTCCTTCGCGGCGGAAGATGTGGTGGAAGAAGGCGTCGTCGAGCCCCGGGGCGGCGGCGATGAGGAAGCGGTGTTGCGGGAAGCGGGCGGGCAGTTTGAGCATGAGGGGCAGGATGCGTTGCACTTCCTGTTTGCGGCTGCCGGGGAGCAGGGCAATGAGGGGCTGCTCCGGCGGCAGGAGCGAGCCGTCGGGCAGGGTGATGTTTGGCGAAAGCCCCTGTAACAACTCCTCTTCAGAGGGCATTTGCTCTAAAATGGGGTGGCCGACGTAGGTAACCTCCATGCCGTGGCGGGCGTAGAAGTCCTTTTCGAAGGGGAGGATGACGAACACGCGGTCTGTTACGCGGCGGATTTTTTCGACGCGCTTTTCTTTCCAGGCCCAGATTTGGGGGGAGATGTAGTAAAAGACTTTCAGGCCTTCTTTTTTGGCCCATTCGGCGATGCGCAGGTTGAAGCCGGGGAAGTCTGTGAGGATGAGGGCATCGGGCCGGCAGCGGCGGATTTCCTCTTTGGCGAGGCGGAGGTTTCGGGCGATGCTGCGCAGGTTTTTGACGACCTCCCAAAAGCCCATGAAGGCCATTTGGCGGTAGTGGAGCAGCAGTTGGCCGCCTGCGGCCTGCATGCGGTCGCCGCCGAAGAAGAAGAATTCGGCCTGCGCGTCCCGGGCTTTCAGGGCCTGCATGAGCCTGGCGGCGTGCATGTCGCCCGAGGCTTCGCCGGCGATGAGGAAGTAGCGCATGGGCGTGGTTTTAGAGCACGGTTTTGATGAAGAAGACCACCCAGAGCAGCACGTAAAAACTGGTGGCGAGGACGACTCCGCGCAGGGCAGGCAGGCTGTTTCTGCCTTTGAGGCGGTTGAGGAGGAAGGCGTTGGCTGCGATGCCCACCAGAGCCGTAGTGCGCAGGCGGAAGTTGGGGCGAAAGTCGGCATCCGAGACCCAGCCGGCTTGTTCCAGGAGGTAGTACAGACCGTTGAGCAGGGCGAAAATCAGCAGGGGCAGAAGGAGGGCGCGGATGAGCCCTTTCCGGAAAACGGGGTCTTTGAAGAGCTTGTTCATAAGGATAAATTTTCGAGATGTTTGAGGGTTTCCATGCCGCGGTAGCTGGTCAGGTCGTGGGTGGAGGGCACGATGGAGACGTAGCCCTGTTTGAGCGCCCAGACATCGGTGCCTTCGACGGCTCCATCCTCTATGAACTCGCCGCCCAGCCAGTAGTACTTTTGGCCGTGGGGGTCGGTGCCCTCGATGAATTCCTCGGTATAATCACAGGCTGCCTGTCGGCAAATGAGCGCGCCCCTGATCTGCTCCAAGGGCAGGCGCGGAATGTTGACGTTGAGGAGTTTGCACTCCTGCAGGCCTTCGCTCAATACTTTTTCCATCAGGCTGCGGGCATAAACGCGGGCAGCGCTGAAGTCGGCCTCCCAGGAGTAGTCTAAGAGCGAAAAGCCGATGGAGTTGATGCCTTCGATGGAGGCCTCCATGGCTGCCGACATGGTGCCCGAGTAGAGGATGTTGATGGCCGCATTTCCGCCGTGATTGATGCCGGAAACACAGAGGTCTATCTGCCTGCCTTTTAACAGTTTATACTTGGCAAATTTAACACAATCTACAGGTGTTCCCGAGCACTCATAGGCATCTATGCCCTCGAAGATGTCCACGGGATGCACGCGCAGGGGGAGCTTGATGGTGATGGCGTGCCCCTGGCCCGATTGCGGTTTGTCGGGGGCGATGACGAGGACGTCGCCCAGTTCGCGGGCGACTTCGATGAGGGCGCGTATGCCCGGGGCGGCGATGCCATCGTCGTTGGTAACGAGAATGAGCGGTTTTTTCATTGGCGTCTTTTGTTTTACTTTTGGCCTTGCAAAAGTAGTATAAAAATTTCGCGCGCGTGGAGTACAAGGAAATCATGGATTCGCTGAAGGCGGGGGAGTACAAGCCCGTTTACTTTCTGCACGGAGCGGAGGCTTATTTTATGGACAGCATAGCCGACTACATTGAGCGGCATTTGCTGGAGGAGTCGCAGAAGGCCTTCAATCAGACGGTTTTGTACGGGCGCGATCTGCCTTCGGCTCAGCCTTTGATAGATGCCGCCCGCCGCTATCCCATGATGGCCGAGCGGCAGTTGATCATCCTGCGGGAAGCGCAGGAGCTTAAGGATCTTGCGACTTTGAGCAAGTACGTGGAGCAGCCGATGGACAGCACGGTGCTGGTGATTTTGCACAAGCACAAGCGCCTCGACCTGCGGTCTGCTTTGGCGAAAGCCCTGAAGAAGAGTCCGAAAGTAGTGCTTTTCGAGTCGAAGAAGTTGTACGACAATCAGATTGCCGGCTGGATCGAGCAGGAGGTGCGTCGCCGGGGCCTGTTGATCCTGCCGGAGGCCGCTGAGCTGATGGCCGAGTATCTGGGCACGGACTTGTCGCGCATAGCCGGTGAGTTGGAGAAACTGGCCCTCAATTTGCCGAAAGGCAAAACCATAGACCAGGCCGCCATTGAGCGCTACGTGGGCATCAGCAGGGAGTACAATCCCTTTGAGTTGCAGAAGGCTTTGGCGCGGGGTGAGCGCGAGAAAGTGTGGCGCATTGTGGAGTACTTCCGGGCCAATCCGCGCACGGCACCCATGCAGTTGGTGGTGGCGAGTCTGTACGGGTTTTACAGCAAGTTGTTGAAATTTTTGGCCTTGCGGCAAATGTCGGAACGCGACTTGCTGCAGGCTCTGGGCTTGCGTTCGACCTACTTTTTGCGCGAATACCGCGAGGCCGCCAGGCGCTATGGCCGCAGGGATGTGGAGCGGGCCATAGCCTTGTTGCAGGAGTACGACCTGAAGAGCAAGGGCGTGGGCTTCAACAGCAGTGCCCCCGGTGCCCAGGGCGAATTGCTGCGCGAACTGGTCTGGAAGCTGCTCTTTGTGAGGCATCTTGTTTGAGGGGTCAAAGAGAGATGGTTTGAGCGGCGTAAGCCGCTCAAACTCCTGAACAGGTAGCTTGGTTTACCCAAACCACTTCGGTTTGGGTAGTAGAAAAAACTTTTTACCTTTGGGAGTTCATTTTTCCCTGAGGAGCTCGGGATACTGTATTTTACGGGTAAGAGCAGGAGTATTTAGGCTTTTGCTCTAAAAACAAATTGATTTATGAGCCAAGCGAGTAACGACTTTTTCAAATCGAATGTTTTGGGCCATCCGGCCGGTTTATTTATTCTGTTTTTCACGGAGATGTGGGAGCGTTTTAGCTATTACGGCATGCGCATCCTGCTGGTTATCTTCCTGACGGCTTCTCTCATAGATGGCGGTTGGGGCTGGGAGCGTCAAACGGCTTTGGCCTTGTTTGGCACTTATGCTTCCCTGGTTTATCTGACGCCCATCATTGGCGGTTACATTGCCGATAAATTTATCGGCTACCGCTCGGCGGTGGTCATTGGGGCTACGGTGATGACTCTGGGGCATGCTTCCATGGCTTTGGAAGATATTTTGAATGCCAGGTTCTTCCTCTATCTCGGGCTGGTTCTTTTGGTCATTGGCAATGGTTTTTTCAAGCCCAACATGACTTCCATCATTTCGGAGATGTATAAGGACCATCCCGAGAAAAAAGACGGGGCTTACACCATTTTTTACATGGGCGTCAATGCGGGTGCATTTCTCGGCATTTTGCTTTGTGGCTATTTGGGTGAAAAGCTCGGTTGGGGCTGGGGCTTTGGCTTGGCCGGAGTTTTCATGTTTTTTGGCATGTTGCAGTTTTACTTTGCTTCAGATATGTTTGGCGACATCAGCAAGTCGGCCAAAGAGCGCAAACAGGCTGCATTGGACAGCGGCTTGACGGAGGAGGAGAGTACAGCACAGGAGTTTGTGGATGAAGATGATTCTCCCAATCCCTTTACCACCCTCGACAAAATTTGGGCAGCTGTGGTAACGGTTTTGGGCTTGACCTGGCTGCTCAGCGATCCTTATTCTAAAATCAGCAATCAGGAGCTTTTCAACTTTTCAGTAGGCAGCATGAGCGGTTCGAATTTTGTATTTATTGCCGTTTTGCTGCTGTTTTTGGGTTTGTTGCTTTCGCGGGTTTCGCGTTACAGCTCTAAAGTGGTGCGCGACCGCATGTATGCGGTGATGATTTTTGCTTTCTTTGTCATCTTCTTTTGGATGGCCTTTGAGCAGGCGGGAGGTTCCATGAACATTTTTGCCCGCGATTACACGAACCGGACATTGACGGGGGCGGGGGTTTCTGTTTTTGCGACGATAAATACCCTGCTGACGGTGGTGCCCATGTTGATTCTGACTTATGTTTTGATACGCTTGTTCAAAGAGACTTTTTCGGATTACGCTTTGTCGAACATCATTTTGGGGCTCAGTTTTGTCATTATCTGGGCTATTGTGATATGGATGTTGGCTCGCGAATACAGTCAGGAATCCACTGAAGTAACGGCTACCTGGTTTGGCATTTTAAACTCTTTCTTCATCATTGCATTGGCGCCTTTGTTTTCGAAGTGGTGGGAGAGCAAGTACAATCCTTCGGCTGCCTTTAAATACGGTTTTGGTCTGATTTTGCTGGGCCTGGGTTTTGCTGCTTTGTCTTATGGAGCTTCTACGATTCCGCAGGGCGCAAAGGTGGCTTCGGTGAGTATGATTTGGCTGATCATTGCCTATCTGTTTCACACACTGGGCGAGTTGTGCCTTTCGCCTGTAGGTTTGTCTTACGTGAGTAAGCTGGTGCCGGGCCGCATGATTGCCTTTATGTTTGGTATGTGGTACATCGCCATAGCTATTTCGAATAAATTGGCCGGACTTACAGGGGGGATGATTGATGAGATTACGGAGAAGTACTCTCTTAGTACCTTCTTTCTCATTTTTACGCTGATACCCATCGGTGCGGGTGTGATTATCATGATTCTCAATCCGCTGCTGAAGCGGCTGATGCATGGGGTGCGATAAAAGTGGGAGAGGGGCGCTGTGGCGCCCCTCTCTTGTGATCGTTTATGAAGTATAAAACCATAGCGACCCCCGTTACGGGAGAGTACAGAGACAGGGGGAGTAAGTTTATCGCTTATGCCTTTCCGGTTGGTTCGGAGGAGGAGGCTTTGGAGCGGCTTGCAGAGGTGCGCAGGCAGCATCCCAAGGCCCGGCATCACTGTTTTGCCTGGCGCCTCGGCGCCTCGGGCGAGCGCTTCCGTGCCAACGACGACGGCGAGCCCTCCGGCACAGCCGGCCGCCCCATACTCGGTCAGATAGACCGCTTCGGGCTGACGCAAATTGCAGTCGTCGTCGTGCGCTATTTCGGCGGTACTTTGCTGGGCACTTCGGGCCTGATACAGGCCTATCGCGGCAGCACGGCCAACGCCCTGGAACAGGCCGAAATCGTCGAGCGCATCGAGGAAGATTTCTTCCTGCTCACCTTCGACTATGCCCTGATGAGCCCCCTGATGACGGCCGTAAAAAAGTTGGGTCTGCGCGTAGTTCAACAGGACTTCGCCGAGCAGGCCCGCCTCCAAATAGCCCTGCCCTCAGACGAAAGCGCGGCCCTGCTGCACAAGCTCAAAGCCATGATCGCCGGCAAGCGGGAAGCAGAGCTGGGAGAAGGGGAGGAAGTGGAAGGATTGGAGATTGGTGAAAGCGGAGGAAGTGGTGGGACTGGTTGAATCGGTGTCTGTTGTCTGTTGTCTGTTGTCTGTTATCTGTTGTCTGTTGGGGGATTTGGGGAATCGGAGGGGGTGGTTTAGTGTGTATCGTGTATCGTTGGCTCTAAGGTTAGGGATGTTTTAAATCGAGACGCCCTTGATGAGTGTTTACTGTTTAAAATCTGTGTAATCCGATAATCTGTGTAATCTGTGATTCTGACGATGAGCGTAACGAACGTAACGAACGT
This sequence comes from Saprospiraceae bacterium, assembly GCA_027030635.1. Taxonomy (GTDB): domain Bacteria; phylum Bacteroidota; class Bacteroidia; order Chitinophagales; family Saprospiraceae; genus WGBN01. The sequence continues at coordinate 6,558 of JALVES010000023.1, forward strand.
GACGAACGTGATGAACGTGACAATCGTGACAATCGTGACGCGTGACGGATGAGGTATCGCTGTCGGGTAGCTTTGTGCCCAACGTCTGTTTAACTTCTAAAATCAGAGTTCGTTAATCGGCATTCGGCATTCTTCATTTTTCATTTTCCATTCTAAGAGGCCGGCGATCCTTTCATTGGGTTATTTTCCATTCTCCATTCTCCATTTTAAGAGGCCGGCTCGGGGGTCTTCCTTCGTCAGCACCCCGATCCTTTAGTGGTTTTCCCTTCTCAATTCTAAAAAAGCCGTATCTTTGGCCAAACAAACCGATTACCCACGAACAACCCTGCTTATTATGAGAAAAACGACCATCAAACGCGTACTACTCCCCATTTTGTTTTTTATGCTCACGCTTCCCGTGATTTGGGCGCAGATAGGCGAGACGCCCCATGCTTTGGTAGCGCGGGTATTGTTTTTGGACTATGCGACTCCACAGGGGCAGAATCTGAGTGATTTGCCCATTTCAAATGGTTTGGAAGTGGCTTATGTGCGCAACATCAATAGCTTTTTGAACGTGGCTTTCCCGCTGCATGCGGGCTTGGCGAATGTGCCGGACTATATGAATAAACGCACGGTGTTGGGAGGCGATGCCGTACTGCATTTTCAGTATTTCAATGAAGGGGCACGCCTGGTACCCTATGCTTTGATTGGCGGCGGGCTGGTTACTGAGAATTTTGAGGACCTCGGCGTCGAATTTCCCATTGGCCTTGGTGCGAACCTCCGGGTGGGGGCTGATTCCTACATCAATGCCGAGGCGTCTTATCGCTTTTCGCAGGCGGATATGCGCAATCACCTGAAGTTGGGGCTGGGCTATTGGTTTACGCTCAAGAGCAGCCCGAAAGTCAGCGATATGGATGGCGATGGCGTGCCCGATGAAGAAGACGAATGCCCCGACATAGCGGGGCCTGCGAATTTGCTGGGCTGCCCCGATGCCGATGGCGACGGGGTGGTGGACAAGCTGGATGCCTGCCCCGATATGCCGGGGGCGGTCATGGGTTGTCCGGATGGCGATGGCGATGGCGTTGCTGATAAGGATGATAAATGCCCCGATGAAGCCGGCTCTTTGCTCAATGAGGGCTGCCCGGATATAGCGAAACCTGCCGATGCCGATGGCGATGGCGTGCCCGATGAGACAGATGCCTGTCCGAATTTGGCCGGCCCGGCCTCCTCTGCCGGTTGTCCCGACAGCGATGGCGACGGCCTGACCGATAATGTAGATAAATGCCCCAATGAAGCCGGCCCTGCCAACATGAACGGCTGCCCGCCCAAAGACAGCGATGGCGACGGCGTACTCGACAATGTGGATAAATGCCCCGATGAAGCCGGCCCCATCAACATGAACGGCTGCCCACCCAGAGACAGCGATGCCGATGGCGTACTCGACGCCAGGGATGAATGCCCCGATACGCCCGGGCCAATCAACCTGGCAGGCTGCCCCGACAGCGATGGCGATGGTGTTTTGGATAAAGACGATCCCTGCCCCGACCAGGCAGGGCAAATCGGTGGCGATGGCTGCCCGCCCAAAGATTCTGACAACGATGGCGTGTTGGATGGAGCCGATGCCTGCCCCAATGAGGCCGGGCCAATTAATCTCGGTGGCTGCCCCGACAGCGATGGCGACGGCATCGCCGATAAGGATGACCAATGCCCGCAGCAGGCAGGAACCTCCTCTACGGCAGGCTGTCCGGATGCTGATGGCGACGGCATCAGGGATGCCGACGACAAATGCCCCTCGGACTTTGGCCTGGCCGATTTCGACGGCTGCCCGGATACCGACGGAGACGGCATCCCCAACAGTGAAGACCAATGCCCGCTCAAAGCAGGCAGCAAAGAAACCAACGGCTGCCCCGATACCGACGGCGATGGCCTTACCGATGACAAAGACCCCTGTCCGGAAAAAGCAGGCCCCTTCAACGGCTGCCCCGACAGCGATGGCGATGGCCTGACCGACGACAAAGATCACTGCCCCAACAGCGCCGGGCCGCTGCAAAACTTTGGCTGCCCCGAGCTGGAAAAAGAAGAAAAAGAAACCCTGGACCTGGCCGCTCAGGCCGTTCAGTTCGAAACCGGCAAGGCTACCTTGCGGGTGGAGTCGTACTCCATCCTCAACAAGGTGGCGGCCATCCTCAAGCGATACCCCGACTACAAACTGCGTATCGTGGGTTATACGGACAATGTGGGCCTGGCAGAAAACAACCTGCGCCTGTCCGAAGAACGCGCCCGCTCCTGTTACGACTATCTGGTCGCTCAGGGCATTGACCCGTCCAGAATCTCCTACATGGGCAAGGGGGAAGCCGATCCCATTGCGAGCAACGACACTCCCCAGGGGCGCGAGATGAACCGTCGCGTGGAGTTTGAGCTTTATACAAACTAAGCTGTTTGGCCTGCGTCTTGCGTATGGCAGGGCGCAGGCTTCATCCGTCTAAACCTGCCTGTTTATGTGCGCACGACAACTCCTTTCCACGCTTTTGCTTCTTTGCTTTTCTTTGGTAAGTCCGGCGCAGACTTATACGCCTTACATTCACGTGGACCAATTCGGTTATTTGCCGCAAGGCCAAAAAACAGCCGTGTTCAGCAATCCCGTAGAAGGCTTTGATGCTGCGGAGGAGTACATCCCTTCCTCGCAAATTCAGGTGGTAGATGCTGCTTCCGGTGAAGTGGTCTTTACAGGCCAGCCCTCGGCCTGGAATGGCGGCGCTGTGGATGAGCAATCCGGCAATCAGGTGTGGCAGATGGATTTTTCTGCGCTTACGCAAACGGGCACCTTTTACGTATATGATCCCGACCAGAATTTGCGCTCTGCCGAATTTGAAATTTCGCCCGTGGTTTACAATGCCGTTTTGAATCGCGCTCTGAAGGCCTTTTACTACGAGCGCTGCGGCACGCCCAAAGAGGCGCAGTATGCAGGTGCTGCCTGGCAGGACGCGGCCTGCCACCTTGCGGATACAGCCTGTCGCTCCATACTCGCACCCGATGATGCCACGCTGGAGCAGGATTTGTCCGGTGGCTGGCATGGCAGCGATGTCTATTTTCGCTCGGTGAATGCTGCCTGGCATCCCGTACACCTTTTGCTCTCGGCCTATATGCGCCGGCCTGAGCTTTGGAGTGATAACATCGGTATTCCGGAATCCGGCAACGGCCTGCCCGACATCCTCGATGAAGTCAAATGGGAGCTCGATTGGCTGATGAAAATGCAGCAGCCGGATGGCAGCGTTTTGATGAAAGTCTCCAAGGTGGGCTGGTCAGGTGAATCGCCTCCTTCAGCCGATGAGCTTCCGCGTTTTTACGGCCCCCCTCAGAGCTCTGCGACGAGGTGCTTTAGCAGCATGATGGCCCATGCCGCTGTGGTTTTTGCCGAAAGGCCGGAACCCGAATGGCAGGCTTATGCCGATACGCTTGTCGCCCGTGCAGAGGCAGCCTGGTTTTGGGTTGCCGCTCATCCCGGGTATTCCACTTACGACGATGCCGGTTTTGATAACAGTGAATCCGAAATTGAGCAGTACGAGCAGGATGCCGCTTTGACTCTGGCTGCGCTTTATCTGTATGCAGCTACGGGTTCGGGCTTGTACAAGAGTTTTTTTGAATTTCGCTATACCGATCTGGACCCCGTCAATTGGTATTATTGGTATCCCTGGGAGGGCGTTATTCAGGATGCCTTGCTCTTTTATTTGGACTTGCCCGACGCCACGCCTTCGGTCGAGAGCACGATCAGGGAGAGCTTTGTTGAGGCTATGGAGCAAAACAACGAAGACCTCTTGCAAGCCTGGTTGGAGCAGCGGGGCGCCTATCTGGCCTATCTGCCGGAGTACTCCTGGCTGGGCAATTTGACAGCGTTGAATACTGCGCGATTATATACCCAGGCCCTGCAATACGGCATGGATACGCTGCAATATGCAGCAGATTATCGCTCTGCCGCCGAGGCCTATCTGCACTATTTGCACGGCATGAACCCGTTGAACAAGGCTTTTGTCAGCAACATGGCTGCCTATGGTGCAGAAAATAGTTGCAGGGAAGTTTTTCACTATTGGTTTTACGACCAAACGCCCTGGGACAATGCCGAGACTTCCGACTTTGGCCCGCCTCCGGGCTTCGTCGTCTCGGGCCCCAATCAGTACTACGAGCCGGATGAATCCTATGGCGGCACCATTTCGCCCCCCCAGTTTCAACCGCCCATGAAGTCCTACCTCGATTGGAACACCGATTGGCCGGAAAACTCCTGGTATGTCTCCCTGGTGGATTTGGAAATGCAGGCTGCCTATGTGCGCCTGCTCACCGAATTTGCCGGCACGGATGCCCTGGCCACTTCTGTCTCTAATCCGAAAGCAAAGGCTGAGTCTGCACTGTTTAGCTTGTATCCCAATCCCGTCACTTCTTCAGAGACTTTCGTCAAATGGGAGCAAAACCCGCCGCCTGTACGCAACTGGCGCCTGTACGACGCTTCTGCCCATCTGCTGCATGTGCTGCCGGCCGGCTCCCCGGAGCGCATCGCCCTGCCCGAAAATTTGCCCGCAGGCCTCTATGTGGTAGAAGCTGTTGATGCTGCGGGAATGGTTTTGGGGAGGGGGTATTTTGTGGGGATGTAGGGGCAAACCTGTGTGTTTGCCCTATTGGTTTAGCGTTTAGCGTTTAGCGTTTAGTGTTTAGCGTTGTAGTTGGTTTATTGTTAATTGTTTATCGTTTATCGTGTATCGTTTGTCGTTGGTTTAATGTTTAGAGTGTTTGATGGGCGTGACGAATGTAACAATCGTGACAAACGTAACAATCGTAAAACAATCGGGACGAACGGGGCGTGTGACGGGCATAGCAATTACAGCCTCATTATGCTTGAATACGGGCTTCTTAGCGTCTTCCTCCCACGATGATAGGAAAAGGCTTTATGTCGTTGAAATAAAAGTTGCAGGGGACACAAAAGCTCTTAGCGTTTTAGCGTGAAATTATGTAAAAGCGCCCGCGATGCGAAGCGAGCGTAAAATCACATTAGAGACCGCAGGTCTCCACATTAGAGCCGAAGGCTCCACATTAGACGCGAAGCGTCCACATTCCCATTTCTCCTTATCTTTGCCCTCCAAATCAAACTATGAACATCAAAAAAATCGCACCATGACTCGCCTAATCACACTTCTCCTCGTCTTTGGAGCTTTGCTGGCCTCCTGTGGAAATGCCTCCTCTTCTTCGGGGAATGGCACCGGCCCTTCGGCATCTGCTGATGCTGAATCACCGGATATTGAAATTACGCTTCAGGGCGAATCTCCGGGTCTGGTGAAGTTGTTGGGGATTTTTGAGGGCAACTATTATTTGATTGATTCGGCCATGGCAGATGCCAACGGGCATGTGCATTTCAAGCGTGAGGAGCCTTATCCGGCGGGCTTGTTGTTTGCCCGTTTTCCGGGGAAAGCCTTTGTGCAGTTTTTGATAGATACTGATCAGACTTTTAAGTTGACAGCTGATAAGAACCGCGTCAATAAAACCGCACAGGTGGAAGGCAGCTTAGACAATGAGTTGCTTTACCAATCCCTGAAATTTGATGCCGAGCAGCGACCCAAGTACGAACGCATTACGGCTAAGATGCGACAGGTACAGACGGATTCGCCGGAGTATCAGAATTTGCTGCAGCAACGCTACCAGTTGCTGGACGAGCGCAAGGCTTTTCTCGAGGATTTGTTCAAAAAGCATCCCGATACCTTTTTTACCACCTTTAAAAAGGCCGGTCAGAATCCCGACATCCGCCTCGAGCCCGGGCCCGATGGCCAGCGCGACAACGTGCTCTATGCCTATCTGTATCGTCAGGCGTTTTGGGATGATGTGGATTTTAGCGACCAGCGCCTGCTCTATACGCCGGTTATCTCTACCAAGCTCAAACGCTACATCACGGAATTGACGCCTCAGCAGCCGGATTCCATCCTGCAATCAGCCTACGACTTGATGGATCGTCTCGAGAAGTACCCGAACTACGACAAGGAGTATTACAAGTACTTCGCCAATTGGATTGTGCTTCAATACGATCCGAAGGAGTCGCATGTGATGGATTCGGAGAAGATTTTTGTTCGTATGATTCAGCGCTATTTCACTTACGACAAAGCTTTCTGGTCGGATTCTGTGGAAGTGTATGCACTACATCAGCGCGCCGAGGAAATGGCGGGCAGCCTGCTGGGTGAGAAAGGGCCCAATGTTACAGCTCCCGACCCTTCCGGAAAAATGCGTTCGCTCTACGACCTCAAAGCTCCTTACATCATCGTTTACATGTATAATCCCCAGTGTGAGCACTGCGCAGAGGAGTCGCCTAAGCTGGTAGAGTACTACCACAAACGTCATCCGGAAGTAGATGTTTTCGGCATTGCAATAGATACCGATCACCAGGAATGGGTGGACTACATCGCCAAAAACAAGATGCCCTGGGTAAACGTCTTCGACCCCACCAACCGGGCCATTTACGGCAAGTACTTTGTGGACATCACTCCCGAGATTTACGTCTTGAATCCCGAGCGCATCCTCATTGGCAAGAACCTGAAGACAGACCAGATAGACACCATCATTGAAAGGGATAAGAAAAAACGCAAATAAGCCCGAAGCGGAGAAGGTGCTCTGGTGGCGCCTTCCCCGCAACCTGCTTTTATTGGGTCTGGTCAGTTTGTTTACGGACATGGCCAGTCAAATGGTATTTCCCCTTTTGCCTTTGTATCTCACGATGGAGTTGGGTGCCGGCGGGCGCATCGTGGGGCTGGTGGAAGGTGCTGCCGAGGCCATGGCCTCCCTGCTCAAAGTGGTTTCGGGCATCTGGTCGGATCGCATGGCGCGGCGCAAACCTTTTATTTTCTTTGGTTATGGACTTTCCTCTCTGGCAAAGCCCCTCTTTGCTTTGGCTTCGACTTGGCCTTTGGTCTTGTTGATACGCATAACGGATCGGGTGGGAAAAGGCCTGCGCTCGGCTCCGCGGGATGCTCTGCTGGCGGAGTCGGTGCCGGAAGAAATCAAAGGCAAGGCCTTTGGTTTTCATCGCAGCATGGATGGGCTGGGCTCCATGTTGGGCGCTTTGATTGCTTTTTGGTTGCTACCGGTTTTGGGTTATCAAAAAATCTTTCTGTGGTCGGTTGTCCCGGCGCTTTTCGTTTTGCTGGCGATTTTGCCTTTGAGAGAGGTGAAGGCTCCGGCATCGGGCTTGAAGGCAGAAAAATCTTCTTCCCGCAGGCTTTTCCGGCTGCGGGATTTTGGCCTTTTGTCGCCCGTTTTGAAGCGCTTTATTCTGGCCGCTGCGGTTTTCTCTTTCGGACATTTTGGCTATGCCTTTTTGATGCTGAAGGCAGGTGCTGTGGGTGCTTCTGAGGAGCAGGCGGTTTTGTACTACATTTTGTTCTATTTGGTGTATTCGGTTTTTGGCACACCGGCGGGCATATTGTCCGATAAGTGGGGACGCAGGAAACTGTTGGCTGTGGGCTACGCCATGTTTGCTCTGATATCCTTCGGCTTGATTTTTGCTGCTACGCAGGAATGGGTTTTGGCGGGTTTCCTGCTCTATGGTTTGTTCTTTGCCCTGATAGATGGCGCACAGCGCGCCTATGTCTCCGATCTGGCACCGGAGCACTTGCAGGGCACAGCCCTCGGTATCTTCCACACAGCCACAGGACTGGCCGTCTTGCCCGGCACTTTCCTCGCCGGCCTGCTGTGGGATGGGCCGGGACCGGAGGCCACCTTTGTTTATGGAGCTGTGCTGGCAGTAGCTGCGTTCTTGCTTTTGCCCAAAGCTTCTTTGGAAAGATAACACCTCCACATTTTTCCTTACTTTTGCCCCGCTTTAGAACGAAGCCCTTTTTTAACGCCCCCAATACGAGATAGAAACAGATGGATTATTGCGAAAACATTCTCCAGACCATAGGCAACACGCCCCTGGTCAAACTCCATAAAATAGCCGCCGACATACCGGCCCTGGTGCTCATTAAGATGGAAACCTTCAATCCCGGGCATTCCATCAAAGACCGCATGGCGCTTAAGATGCTGGAAGTGGCCGAAGCCGAAGGCAAGATCAAGCCCGGCGGTACCATCATCGAATGTACCTCCGGCAATACGGGCATGGGGCTGGCGCTGGCCGCTACGGTGAAGGGGTACAAGTGTATTTTCACCACGACGGATAAGCAGTCTAAGGAGAAGATAGACATGTTGAGAGCGCTTGGGGCCGAGGTCATCGTTTGCCCCACGGCTGTGGCTGCTGATGACCCGAAATCTTACTACTCCGTCGCCCGCCGCCTGAGCGAAGAAATTCCCAATTCCTTTTGGTTCAACCAGTACGACAACCTCGCCAATCGCCAGGCTCACTACGAGAGCACCGGCCCCGAGATATGGCGACAAACCGAAGGCAAAATCACCCACCTCGTCGTCGGCGTGGGAACGGGCGGCACCATCTCCGGCACGGGGCGTTACCTCAAGGAGCAGAATGCCGACATCAAGATCTGGGGCATAGACACCTACGGCTCCGTCTTCAAAAAATACCACGAGACCGGTGAGTTCGATGAAAGCGAAATCTATCCCTATATCACCGAAGGCATAGGCGAAGACATCATCCCCAAAAACGTGGATTTCGACATCATTGACCACTTTGAAAAAGTGACGGACAAAGACGGCGCCCTCATGGCCCGGCGCCTGGCCCGCGAAGAAGGCCTCATGCTGGGCTATTCCGCAGGCTCTGCCGTCGCAGGCCTGTTACAGATGAAAGACCAACTCCGGGAAGGCGATGTGGTGGTCGTCGTCATACACGATCACGGCAGCCGCTATGTCAATAAGCTCTACAACGACGAATGGATTAAAGCCCGGGGATGGGCAGAGTGAGTTCTCACTTCAAGTACCTGACTTCTACTACAAACTTATTATCTAATGCTCCAAACATTTTCACGACGGCAGGGGAGACCACTACAAGGGTAGAAGGATCGTATATCTTGGGGATGCGCCCCAGTACTTTGACATACACTTCCCGCTTGCTCATGGGGTTGTAAATGCTGATGATGGAGCCTTTGGGGGCTTTGTTGTGCAAGGCATAGAGGCCGCTGTCTTCTCCGGCGCCTCGCTGTCTGGGCCAATAAGCGGGGCCACGCTCAAAATGTACGGATTTGTTCAGGGCTTGTTGGTTGAATTGCCGTTCCAGTGCATAACTTTGGTCCCAGAGTGGGCCGCGATGGCGGTAGTGCAGGCTGTCGGGTATGCCCCGGATGCTCATCCAGCCGATGTGGATGGGCTGCCCGACTTCGATGTTGTAATCATACAGGGCGTTGCGCTGCATGATGGTGTCTATGGGCATCTGGAACAAACGCTTGGCGATGCCAAAGACCGTATCGCCTTTGCGCACCACATAGCAGACGGGCGCGTATTCATAGCGGGCCAGATCGGACCGCCAATAGCGGATGATGGCCCGGTTGGGGATGGGGATGAACACCTGTTCGCCCACCTGATAATTGCGATTTCTAAAACCCGGATTGTAGTCGTACAATTCCTTGAGTGAGATGCCGTAAAATTGTGCAATGGCATACAGGCTTTGCCCCGCCCGTATGCTGTGTATCAAAACTTTTTCTCCGCCGCGCAAGCTCAGAAAAATAGTATCTTGGGGCGTCAGAAAAACCGTGGGATGCGGCTCGTCTGTTTGAGCGTTGAGGAGCGTGGCTGTCAGGAAGGCAGACAGCAGGAGCAGGAACAGGAGTTTTCTCATGTACAGCGTATTTTGCGCGTGCAAAGTTATTACATTTTATGAAATCTCGGGCAAGCCGGAGGGCAAAACTGTTTTCCGCAGCCTGCAATGAAACGCATGGACCATCCGATTTACATCATCATTCCCGCGCGCTATGCTTCTTCCCGCTTCCCGGGCAAGTTGCTGGCCGATTTGCACGGCAAGCCCGTTTTGCAATGGGTCTATGAGTGCGCGGCCCGCACCTCTTCCGTGCAGGGCGTCTGGGTAGCTGCTGCCGACGAGCAGATTGCCGAAGCTGTGCGCGCTTTTGGCGGACGGGTTTTTCTCAGTCGCGAGGAGCATCAAAGCGGTACGGACCGCTGTGCCGAAGCAGCTCAGGCGCTGGGCTTGGAAGAGGGCATCATCATCAATCTTCAGGCCGATGAGCCTTTTGTGCGCTCACGGCAAATAGAACAGCTCGTGCAGGCGCTCCAGGGCGGTGCGCCCATCGCCACGCTTTGCTATCCTCTTGTAGAAACTCATCTCTTTCGCGACCCGAATTGCGTGAAAGTCGTCTGCGACCTGCAGGGCTATGCGCTTTATTTCAGTCGTGCTCCCATTCCGCACAGGCGGGAAGCCGCAGCGCAAACAACCCTCTCTTCCGCTCCGGCTGCCGGCAGCTCGCCCGCCATGCCCTGCAAACATCTGGGTATTTACGGATTTCGTCCGGGCGTTTTACCTCGTCTTGCCGCCCTGCCCCCCACGCCGCTTGAAGAGCTCGAAAAGTTAGAGCAACTGCGCTGGCTGCAACATGGCTTCCGCATTCAGGTGCTGCAATCGGAAACCGATTCCCTGGGCATAGACACCGAGGAGGATTTGCAGCGGGCGCGGGCAGGCTCAGCCTGATAGATGACTCGGGTTTCGGCCAATAGGTCGTGATAGAACGCGGGCTTCGGCGAACTCAGCCTGACAGATGACGCGGATGACGCGGGTTTTCGCGGATTTTTTTAGCCCGTTCAACTTGAGACTCATAGGGGATTAGTAAAAGCCCCGGAGGGGCGACACCTTGGTAGCCCGGGGCGCAAGCCCCGGGATTCATTTTTGCATAAGCGCCAACAAATACAACCGCAGAAGATAGCCCAGGGTGTAGGCCCCGGCCAACAGATAAATGGTGAGCCCGGCATCTCCAAAAAACCATTTGCCGCCGAGCAGTGCAGCGAGCACCAGCAGCAGTTGGAAGAGCTCCAGTTTGCTATAGAGACTCACCTGTTCGTACAGGTAAAACAGAGAGGAGAGGGGAGCGCTGATGAATTGCAAAAAGAAGGGTAGCGCAAAGGCTTGTGCATAATGCCCCGCCTGTTCCCAATCGGGCCCGAAGACGAAGGCAAAGAGCGGCGGAGCCAGCCAGGCAAAGAGCGCAAAAGGCAGAAAACCAATGGCAAAGAGCTTCTTGAAAGTGCGCCAAAAGATTCTCCGGCAATGACCTGTTTTGTGTATCTCCTCTGCAGCAGCCTGGCGAAAAACTTCTTCAAAAGAGCGCCCGATGACCTGTATGGGCCGGCGCGTTACCGCAGCCATCTGACCGTACCAGCCGGCAATGCCCGGCAGGAAAAACCAGTTGAGTAAAAGTGCGGGCAACTCTGATGAACCTTTGTTGAACAGACTGCCAATGACCATGTTGCGGGGGAAGTGCCTGTACCTGCGGGCTTGTTCTAT
>JALVES010000024.1 GCA_027030635.1 Saprospiraceae bacterium
ACAGGAGGTTGACCTGGTCGAGCTCAAAGACGGAAAAATTACGGGCTTTGAGTTTAAGTGGAAAGCCAAACCTCATACCCGCCTCAGCCGAACTTTCTTAAAAAACTATCAGGCTGAAGAAAAAATGATAGACCGAAGCAATTTTAGGGAATTTGTTGTTTTGTAACGATCTGTCAGGGGGTTGGGAGAGCTTCCTTAAAAATCTAAGTACTCCGAAAATGGGGTGAAATTGGAAGCTCCAGCTCTTTTGTTTCTCGCTAAGCATTGCCCTGAGCGAAGCCGAAGGGACGCAAAGATGAGGCAGGTCTCTTTCGAAAATGCAGCTCAACAACTGCAGTCGCTCCCCCTCTGAAAAATTCATGTACAAAGACGCTAAGAGAATGGGAAACCATAAATCGCCACCGTAAACAGTAAACTCCAAAACGCTAAACACTAAACACCAACCCAATCACCAAATACAAAGCCGCCGCAATTCCTCCCGCCAGCAGCGCATAGGGCAGTTGAGTGCGCACGTGGTCTATGTGGTCTGAGGCTGAAGCCATGGAGGCGAGGATGGTGGTGTCGGAGATGGGTGAGCAGTGATCGCCAAAGACTCCGCCCCCCATGACGGCGGCTATGGTCAGGTAGGGGTTGGCACCCAACTGATCGGCCATGGGCAGGGCGATGGCCATCATGATGGCAAAAGTACCCCAGGAAGTGCCCGTAGAAAAGGCGATGAAACAGCTCAACAGGAAAACGATAAAGGGCACCAGGCCCGGCGACAAGATGCCCTGTGCAAGTCCGGCTACGTATTCTCCCGTGTGTAGCTCCGTGCGGCAAAGGCTGCTGATGGCAAAGGCCAGCATCATTAAAAGCGCCAGGGGCATCAGGCCGGAGATGCCTTTTAGCGTAAGCTCTATCATCTCTTTCGCCTTCATAATGCCCTGTACGCGGTAGAGCAGCATGGCCCCGAGCAGCGAAAAAGTAACGGACGAAAGCACAGCCGTAGAGCCGGAGCCCTGCCCGATGGCAAAAAAGGCCTTCTGCCAAAAGCCCGCTTCCGGCATCTCATCTACAGCCGCTTGCCAGCCGGTATAGCTCAGCATGACGGGCATGAGCAACACCATCATGGCAATGGGAATGATCATGTTCATGGCGCGGGGTTTGACTCCTTTTTTGGCCTCGACTTTCGTCAAATCTTCGGATATCATGGGCTGGGCGCCATCTGCCAGCAACTTGCCTTCCTCTCTTGCCCTGCGCTCGGCTTCTTTCATGGGGCCTATGTCCTTGCCGGAAAAGATGACCACCAGCACCAGGATAATGGCGAGTATTGGGTAGAAGTTAAAGGCCATGGCGTGAAACATGGCCGAAAAGGGATTGTCAAAATCCATAGCCAGCAAGCCCATGATGAAGGCCCCCCAGGCGTTGAAGGGTATGAGTATGGAAGAAGGTGCGGAGGTGGAGTCTGCAATGTAAGCCAGCTTTTCCCGCGGGATGCCCAGCTTGTCGAAAAGCGGGCGATACAGGGCGCCTACGGTGAGGACGGAGATGCTGGACTCCACAAAAATGATTAGGCCCGTCAGCCAGGCAAAAAACTGCACCAGCGCCCGCTGCCCGCCCTTCGTTCGGTGGCCGTGGCGTTCGAGCATCTCGTGTACGCGGTATATAAAGCCGTCAACCCCGCCGGAGCGCTGAATGAAAAGAATCAGCCCGCCCACCAGGGCACAAAACATGATGGTGCGCGTGTTGCCGGCATCGTCGAAGACGTCCACCAGCGCCTGCAGGGTGTCCATGGTGCCCAGCCACAAATTGCCGTGATTGACGACCACCCAGCCCAGCCAAATTCCGCTGAGCAGCGATACAAAAACCTGCCGCGTCTTGATGGCCAGCAAAATGGCCACCAAAGGCGGAATCAAAGACCATATACCGTAGTTATCCATGTGTAAACGATTGTGTTCTGTCAATAGGCCCTGTCCGACTTGCCCTGCATATAATTGATGAAGGCGCGGTTGACGACGCGGTTGCCGCCGGGCGTGGGGTACTTGCCCGAAAAATACCAATCGCCGGCGTGTTTGGGGCAGGCAGCATGCAGGCCTTTGATGGATTGGAAGATGAGCTGTACCTCCGGCTTGATGTCGGGCGGAGTGAGTATTTCTGCCATTTTGGCCGTGATGGTTTCATCGTCGAAAAGCTCGTAGAGAGGCGCTACGCGATTTTTCACCTTTTCGATGGGGAGTTTTTCGTCTTGCAGGCATTTTTGCAGCGTTTTTTCCAACTCCTCTTCTTTGCCGTGCTCTTTGATCAGGGCAATGAGGGCCCGGAAAGCGGCAAATTCCCACATGCGCGACATGTCTATGCCGTAGCAGTCGGGATAGCGTATTTGCGGGGCCGAGGAGACCACCACGATTTTTTTCGGGCGCAGGCGCGATACAATGCGCAGGATGCTGTCGCGCAGGGTTGTACCGCGTACGATGGAGTCGTCCACCAGCACCAGATGGTCTTTGGCATTTTGGACGATGCCGTAGGTAACGTCATAGACGTGCGAGACCATTTCATCGCGCGATTCGCCATCGGCGATGAAGGTGCGCAATTTGGCATCTTTGGTGACGATCTTTTCAATGCGCAGTTGTTGGGCCAGGATTTTCTCTAATTTTTTGGGTTTGGGTTTCTCGCCCAAAGCCAGTATTTTTTCTGCTTTTTGGCGGGCCAGTTCTTTTTTCATGCCTTCGATCAGGCCATAGAAAGAGGTCTCTGCCGTGTTGGGTACGAAAGAGAAGACGGTGTTTTTCAGATCATGCCGGATGGCCTTGAGTACTTTTTCGGTGAGTTGTTCGCCCAGTTTTTTGCGCTCGGTGTAGATGTCGCTGTCCGTACCCCGAGAGAAGTAGATGCGCTCAAAAGAGCAGGGTGTGATTTTGGGCTTTTTCCCTCCTTCCTCTTCTTGGGCAAAAGGCGTTACAGACACGCGCCCGTCTTTTTTGACGATGAGGACATGTGCCGGAGGCAGTTCTTCCACTTTGGAGAAATGCACGTTGAAAGCCGTTTGTATGGGAGGGCGTTCGCTGCAGCAGACGACCACTTCGTCATCCTGATAGTAATAAGCAGGGCGTATGCCGTGAGGGTCGCGCATGACAAAGGCGTCTCCATGGCCAATCATGCCGACCATCACATACCCGCCATCAAATTTTTTGGTAGCCCGCTGTAAAATTCTTTGGATGTTGAGGTCGCGAAAGATGAGGTCGTTGACTTCGCGATTGCTGTAGCCGTCGCGCTTGTACCAGTCAAAGAGCCGTTGCACTTCATCTTCGAGGAAGTGCCCGATTTTTTCCAGTACGGTAACGGTGTCTGATTTTTCTTTGGGGAACTGCCCCAGTTCCACCAGCTCTGCGAAGAGTTCATCTACATTGGTGAGGTTGAAATTGCCGGCCAGCAGCAGGGTCCGGCTCATCCAGTTGTTTTGCCGCAAGACGGGGTGTACCTGCTCGATGCTGTTTTTGCCATGGGTGGCATAGCGAAGGTGCCCCAATAGCACCTCTCCGGTGAAGGGGAAATCCTGCTTGAGGCGGGTCGTTTCCCGAAAGGTTTCCGGGGGCAAGTTCTTAAAATAGGCATTGACCTGAAGGAGTAAGTCGCGCAGGGGGTCTGAAGCATTGGAGCGCTTGCGGCTGATGTAGCGGGTGCCGGGAGGCATATCGAGCTTGATGGTCGCCAGGCCGGCGCCGTCCTGACCCCGGTTTCGTTGTTTTTGCAGCAGCAGTTGCAGCTTTTTAAGGCCGTACAGGGGAGTGCCGTATTGCTCGAGATAGTAATCGAGAGGTTTGAGCAAGCGCACAAAGGCGATGCCGCACTCGTGTTTGATGATATCGCTCATAGTTTGTCAGCCGTTGCGCTGCTGCAAAAGTACTCAACTTTATGGAGCCTGCCTCTCATTTTTGAGACAATTGCTCAAAACATATAGACACTTTATTGCGTTTTTTAAAGTGTCATTTACTATTGATATTATTGAGGAGGGTGCCCCCGGGAGTTAATACTATGGATAAAACTTTTTTCATCGTCAACCCTGTAGGGGGAAAGGGGAAGGTAAGTGAGCTGTGGCCGGGAGTGAAAGAAAAACTTCATCGGGCCGGCTTGGCTTTCGAGTTTGCTGAAACACTAAAACCCATGCATGCCGCCAAGCTGGCAGAAGAGGCAGTAGCATCCGGCTTTCGCCAAATGGTAGCCGTGGGAGGTGATGGTACCCTCAATGAACTCGTCAACGGCCTGATGCGTCAAACGGTTTGTACGCCCGATGAAGTAGGCGTTTCAATCCTCCCTTTTGGTACGGGCAATGATTGGGTGCGCACGCAGCATATTCCCACGAAAACAGATGCCTGGATAGAAAAATTCCTCTCTGCTAAAGAAGCTCGAACACAGGATGTTGGCATCGCTGCTTACTCAGATGAAACCGGCACCAGGCATCAACGTTATTTCGTCAATGTTGCAGGTATGGCCTATGATGCTTTTGTGGTCAGAGAAATAGAGACGGAGGGGAAGAAATCAGCCAATTCTCTTTTATACCTTTTGATGCTCTTTCGTCTGCTCAGAGATTACACGCCTCATTTACACAGACTTGAACTCACGCTTCCCGGAGAAGCGGAAAAGAGACGTATTGAGAAAGAAATCCATACCCTCAATGTCGGTATTTGCCGGTATTCCGGCGGTGGCATGCAACTGGTGCCTCATGCCGACCCGGATGACGGCTTGCTGGCTCTGACGCTTATGGAAAAACTGTCTAAATGTGAAATCATTTTGCGCTTGCGCGATTTATATACCGGCAAACTCATTCAGCACCGCAAGGCAATAGCTGAGCAAGTCTCTTCGCTCAAAGTGGAAAGTGGAGCTCACAGGCCCCTGCTGTTGGAAGTAGATGGGGAGTTTGTGGCATCTTGCACCGACGTATTCTTTTCTGTCAGCGATAGCAAACTGAAATTACTGATATAGGATCTATTTGCTCTTTTAATGAACCATCGGTTTTAAAACTTTAACTGTACGATACTGTTATACAAAAAATGAACTGTTGAGTATTTGGCACAGATGCCGGTACTTATTTCTTCATGCTAATTATTAAAAACCAATCTCCAATGAAAAAGAGCGTTTTACTTTTTTCCATAGCTTTTTTCCTCGTGATTTCCGATGTGCTTTTGGCCCAAGGTGATTTGACGCCCAAAGGCGTTGATGCCTTCCAGGTCAAAGAGGAAACCCGCTACATGAGCCAGGGCAACAATACGGCCCTCGTCGTCGAACTGCCACAGGCAGATCCCAAGTTGGTAGCTAAACTTTGGAAGAAGTACTTGCAGGACTACGATGCCAAAGTGAAAAAGGGGAAAGAGGGAGAGCTCTTCGCCGATGATGCAGACATCCCCGGCATAGGTGAGGGCAATACGGTGGATGTCTATGCCAAGATTAAGGACTCCGGCGATGGTGCGGAGTTGAGCGTTTGGTTTTATCTCGGCGGCGCTTATCTGCAATCACAAATGCATCCCGACCGCTTCAAAGAAGGGGAGCGCTTCATGGAGCAATTCGCCCTCATGGTCAAAAAAGAACTGATTAAGCAGGAAGTAAAGGCCGAGGAATCCCGCCTCAAAGAGCTGGAAAGCGAGCTCAAAAAATTAGAGCGCGACAATGAGCGCTATCACCAGATCATAGCCGATGCCGAAAA
>JALVES010000025.1 GCA_027030635.1 Saprospiraceae bacterium
GCCGTAAGAGTGAATTAGGTCTTATCGTCGGGAGATCATCACCTTTGTGCCCGGCAGATGGTGTTCTAAACGCAGGTTTTAGTTGATTTCGTGGCGCAAAGGTAGGTTTATTTGTCAGATTTTAAGTAATGGCTGAATTTTATTGTTCTTCCAGTTCTACGATGAGGTCTCCTTGTTCGATCATGGATTTTTCGCTGAGGTGGATGGCTTTGACGATGCCTTTGCGGTGGGAGGTGATGGTGCTTTCCATTTTCATGGCTTCGATGGCGAAGAGTGGGGTGTTGACATTTACCTGGTCGCCTGTTTGGACGAAGATGCGGGCGAGGAGGCCCGGTAGTGGGGAGCCGATTTCGTTTTCTTTTTCGGCTTTTCGGTGGGATATGGCTTTATTTTCCTGGTTTTTGTCGTGTACTTCTACGGCGCGGGTTTGGCCGTTGATGCGGAAGAAGACGAGTCTGTTGCCCTGTTCGTTGGGTTCGGTGAGGTTGAGGAAGCGGACGATGATGGTTTTGCCTTCTTCGAGGGTAACGAGGATTTCTTCATTTGGCGAAAGCCCATAGAAAAAGGGTGGTGTGGGGAGGATGTGCATTTCGCCGTATTGTTCGCGATGTTGGTGCCAGTCTTGGAAGACTTTGGGGTAGAGTTTGAAGGAGAGGAAGTCGCGTTCGTCGTAGTGGTTGCCGAAACGGGCGTAAAATTCGGGCAATTCTTTTTGAAAGTTTACGGGTTTGAGGTGGGCATTGGGGCGGTTTTTATAGGGTTTTTCTCCTTTGAGAACGATTTTGGTTAATTTTTTGGGGAAGCCGCCACTTGCCTGGCCGAGGTCGCCACGCAGCAGCGCTTTGAGGCTGTCGGGGAAGTCGAGTGTTTGGGCTTTGGGACCGAGGATGTCTTCTTTGGAGAGCTTGTTGGTAGCCATGAACATGGCGAGGTCACCTACGACTTTGGAAGAGGGGGTTACTTTGATGATGTTGCCGAGCAATTCGTTGGCGATGCGATAATTTTTCTTGATGTCTTCGAAGCGGTCTTCGAGTCCGAGGGCTCGTGCCTGGGGGCGGAGGTTGGAGTATTGTCCTCCGGGGATTTCGTGTTCATAGACTTCGGCTGTGCCGGCGCGCAGTTCGGTTTCGAAGGGGTAGTAGTACTCTCTTACGGCTTCGAAGTAGTTGCTGAAGAGGTTGAGGCTGTGGAGGTTTATTTTTTGCTCTCGCTCGTGGCCTTGCAGCATGGCTGCGATGCTGTTGAAGTTGGGTTGGGAAGTCAGGCCCGACATGGAAGCGAGGGCTACGTCTATGACATCCACGTCGCTTTGGATGGCTTTGAGGTAAGTTGCGGCCTGGATGGAAGAGGTATCGTGGGTGTGCAGGTGGATGGGTGTGCTGACGGTTTCTTTAAGGGCCTGGATGAGTATTTGGGCGGCCCGGGGTTTGAGGAGGCCTGCCATGTCTTTGATGGCGATGATGTGTGCGCCTTCGTCTTCGAGGCGGCGGGCCAGGTCGAGGTAATAGTCGAGGGTGTATTTTTTTTCTTTGGGGTTGGCCAGATCTCCGGTGTAGCAGATGCAGGCTTCGGCGATGGCGCCTGTTTCGCGGACTTTGCGGATGCTGACCTGCATGTTTTCCACCCAGTTGAGGCTGTCGAAGATACGGAAGAGGTCTATGCCGGTTTCGTAGGCTTTTTCGATGAAGCGCTCTACGAGATTGTCGGGATAGGCGGCATAGCCTACGGCATTGCTTCCCCGCAACAGCATTTGGAAGAGGATGTTGGGTATGGCCTGGCGCAGCAATTCCAGGCGTTTCCAGGGGCTTTCTTTGAGGAATCTGAGGGCTACGTCGAAGGTGGCGCCTCCCCATACTTCCATGGAAAAGACTTCGGCTCCGTGATGTTGGGCGAAGCGTTCGGCCATTTGCAGCATGTCGTAGGTACGCATGCGGGTGGCCATGAGGGATTGGTGGGCATCGCGCAGGGTGGTGTCGGTATATTGAATGGCTTTTTGTTTTTTGAGCCAGTTGACCAGCCCGTCGGCTCCTTTTTTGAGGAAGATGTCGCGGCTGCCTTTGGGGAGTTTTTCTGTGTGATTGGGCAGTGGGGGCAGCACGGGTTTGCGGAAGCGCTTGTTGCGTTCTGCATCTACGTACTTTACATCGGGATTGCCGTTGACGATGACTTCGGCCAGGTATTTGAGGACTTTGGTGCCGCGGTCGTGGAGTTTGGGCAGGCGGAGGAGTTCGGGGTGGTTTTTGATGAAATTGACGGTGGCTTCACCTTTGAGGAAAGTTTCGTGTTGAAGGAGGTTGAGCAGGAAGCCGATGTTTGTTTTGACGCCGCGCACGCGAAATTCGCGCAGGGCGCGATGCATGCGGGCAGAAGCTCCCTGCAGGGTGCGTCCCCATGCAGTGGCTTTGACGAGCAGGCTGTCGAAATAGGGTGAGATGATGGCGCCGGCATAGGCGTTGCCGGCA
The DNA here is from genome assembly GCA_027030635.1 of Saprospiraceae bacterium. Lineage (GTDB taxonomy): Bacteria > Bacteroidota > Bacteroidia > Chitinophagales > Saprospiraceae > WGBN01. The sequence continues at coordinate 2,463 of JALVES010000025.1, forward strand.
TCGAGGCGTATGCCAAAGCCACTGGCCGAGCGATAGGCGATGAGGGTGCCGTAGTCGGGCTGAAAATCATTGGCAGGGTCTTCTGTAGTAATGCGGCATTGGATGGCATAGCCATAGCGATTGATGTGGGCCTGAGAGTAGAGGCGCAGCAAGGGGTGCGTCAAAGGGTAGCCCATAGCTATGAGGAACTGGGCCCGCACGAGGTCTATGCCGGTAATTTCTTCGGTAACGGTATGCTCTACCTGGATGCGTGGGTTGACCTCGATAAAATAGATGTTTTCACTTTGGTCCACGAGAAATTCCACTGTGCCGGCACAGGAGTAGTTGACGGCTTTCATCAGGCGCAGGGCATAGTCGTAGAGTTTTTCTCTGGTTTTTGCGCCTATGTTGGGGCTGGGCGCTATTTCGACTACTTTTTGGTAGCGCCTTTGTACGGAGCAATCGCGCTCGAAGAGATGGACGAGGTTGCCGTATTGGTCGCCGAGGATTTGAACTTCGATGTGTTTGGGGTTTTCGATGAATTTTTCAAAGAAAACCGTATCGTCTCCAAAAGCGGAAAGCGCTTCGTTGCGGGCGGCATCAAAGGCCGTTTTCAGTTGCTCTGCATTTCGAACAATCCTCATGCCCCGTCCTCCTCCGCCCGAAGCTGCTTTGATCATAAGCGGGTAGCCGATGCGCCGGGCTTCCTGCAGGGCGGTCCGGATGTCGTTGAGTGCTATTCGGCTGCCCTCTATGAGAGGGAGGTTGAGCTCTCCGGCCAACTTTTTGGCCGAAATTTTGTCGCCCACCTTTTTCATAGCCTCCGGCTCCGGCCCTATAAAGACGATGCCCTCTTCTGCACAGCGGCGGGCAAAATCCACGTTTTCGGAAAGGAAGCCATAACCCGGGTGAATGGCATCTACCCCGCATTTTTTAGCGATAAAGAGCATCTCATCTATATCGAGATACGGCCTTAACGGATCGCCCTCCTGCCCTATTTGATAGCTTTGGTCTGCCTTATAGCGATGCAGAGAATAACGGTCTTCGTAAGTGTAAACAGCTACGGTTTGGAGCTTAAGTTCGGAAGCAGCCCGCAAAACGCGAATGGCTATTTCTCCGCGGTTGGCTACAAGTATTTTCCTGAAAGTTGTGATTTGGCTCATTGGATATTCCTCTCGTTTTATGTGGTTTCTCAGTGGAAAGACTTTGCTGTATAATACGTAAAAAAAACTGCCGGGGTGGCCTGGATATTTTGTGGGGGGAGAACGTGATGAACGATATTCCACTACCACATCCTTGCCTGCGATTTGATGAGCATGGCGATTTGCTTGAAGGGGGATAACTGCCCTCTGTCAACGCTAAACGCTAAACACTAAACGCTAAACACTAAACACTCAACCCCTTAATAAATATCCTCCTCTTCTTAATCAACTTCGGTTGATATTTGCGCCACATGTTTTGGACGCGGTGGTTGTCTTCGAGTTCGGGATTGGATTCGGCGGTGGTGATGCCGCGGGCTATGAAGCGGCTGAGCATTTCGCGGAAGATGAGGGCATTGAGGCCTTTGTTGCGCCATTCGGGGCGTATGCCCACGAGCAGGAGGTCGGCTTTTTTGGAGAACTTCAGAGCGTAGAGAAAGTGCAGGAAGCCGAAGGGGAAGAGGCGGCCGCGGGCTTTTTGCGCTGCGCGGGTGAGCGAGGGCATGGCAATGCCAAAGGCTATGGGGCGCTCTTCTGCATCTTTGATGAGGCAGATGAGATCGGGTTCGAGTACGTCCATGAATTGGTCTATGTACCATTCGATTTGGCGGGGCGTGAAGGGGACGAAGTCGTGCAGTTCTTTATAGGTATCCACCAGCAGGTCGGAGAAGGCTTCGCGATATTCTTTGAGCTCCTTTTTTTTGCGCAGGTGGATGGATTGCAGGCCGTATCGCTTTTGGATGAGGTCGGCCAGCTTGTTGATTTTTTCGGGAATTTGTTTGGGTACGGGGATTTCGTACTCCACCCAGTCCACTTCTTTTTCGAAGCCCAGGGCTTCGAGATGTTCGGGGTAGTAGGGGTAGTTGTAGAGGGTGATGAAAGTGGAGGGCTTGTCAAAGCCCCAGGTGAGCATGCCGGCGCGGTCGAGGTTGGTGAAGCCCTCGGGGCCTTTGAGGCAGCGCATGTTTTTTTTGCGGGCCCACTGCTCCACGGCCTCCAACAGTGCTTTGCTGACGCGGCGGTCATCTATGAAATCCAGCCAGCCGAAGCGCGCGTGCAAGCGGCCCATTTGTTCATTTTCAAAGTGGTTGATGATGCCGGCGATGCGCCCTACGGTCTGACCGTCTTTTTTTGCCAGCAGCAGGAGGGCTTCACTTTCGTCAAATGCCGGATTGGACTCAGGACTTAGGGTGCGTATTTCATCGGCAATCAGAGGAGGGGCCCAATAGGGGTTGTTTTTGTAAAGTTGGAAGGGAAAACGGACGAATTGGCGCAGTTCGGAGCGGGATTTGACTTCTTGTATTTGGAGCATGATTTCCGGAGTTTTCGGGGGCGTTAAGTGTGAAAGAACGCTACTCCTCAATCGTCGAACAGCTCTTCATACTCGTCGTATTTGTCCTTGCGCGAGTGCAGGGGCTCTTTGCGGGGCGGCTTTAGCTCGAGTTCTTCCACTTCCTCGAAGGCTATGTACTCATCCGGCTCCTCTGCCCCGCGTTCGCCCTTGAGTTGGTAGTTGAGGTAGGCCTGACCGAAGAGCATGGCTGCCACGAGGGGGTAGGCGACGATGGTTAAAAAGACGAGGAGCAGCCCCATGGGCAGGCGTTCTTTCAGCAGGCGGGCTATCCATTTGCCGTAGCGCAAAAAGACTTTGTGGTCGAGAAAGAGTGCGGCGATGAGAAAGATTGGCGCCAGCAAAGACAGCAGCCAGAAGATGCCCCGGGCCAGCACGAAAAGCACGAACAGCACCACGGCGGCAACGAGCAATCCCACCATGGTGTTCGGACTGAAAAAAGAAGAATTTTGCTTTGCCATGAGTTATGATTCTGTTTGGTGCAAGCCGTTATAGCATTTGGCGAAAGCCGGCAAAAACGGCTCCTTGAGTTGAGGGTTCATTTTGCGAAAGCGAAAAATGTCCGCTTCGCACTACGAATATAACAAGTTCACGGATTTTTGGTTAGCTCGGCGAATTGCGTTTGGTAGAGTTTTTTGTAGGCTCCGTCTTCTTTTTGCAGGAGCTGGTGGTGTTTGCCCTGCTCGACCAGTCGGCCGCGTTCGAGCACGAGGATGTTGTCGGCATGCAGGATGGTGGCGAGGCGGTGGGCGATGATGATGGAGGTGCGTTTGGCGATGAGTTTCTCCACCGCATACTGGATGATGGCCTCGCTTTCGGGGTCAATGGAGGAGGTGGCTTCGTCGAGGATGAGGATGTCGGGCTCGAAGACCAGCGCCCGGACGAAGGAAATGAGTTGGCGTTGTCCGACGGAGAGGCGGGTGCCGCGTTCCATGACTTCAAAATCGTAGCCTTTCGGCAAACGCATGATGAACTCGTGGGCGCCAATCATTTTTGCTGCGCGCTCCACCTGTGCAGGCGTGATGGAAGGGTCGCGCAGGGTGATGTTTTCGAAGACGGTGCCGGTGAAGAGGAAGACATCCTGAGGCACCATGGCGATGCGGCTGCGCAGGCTCTTGAGCTCGTACTCGCGGATGTCGCGCCCGTCTATGCATATCCGCCCCTTTTGGATTTCGTAAAAGCGGTTGATGAGGTGGACGATGGTGGTTTTTCCGGAGCCGGTGCTGCCCACGAGGGCCACCGTTTGGCCGGGCTTGATGTGGAAAGAGAGGTCGTGCAGCACTTCGTGCTCTCCGTCGTAGGAGAAGTACACCCGCTCGAAGCGCAGATCGCCCTGCAGCTTTGTGGCTTGCAGTTTGCCTTCATTGGAGATATAGGCCCTGGTATCGAGGATGGCGAAGACGCGGCCCGCTGCGATGAGCCCCATTTGCACGGTGTTGAAGCGGTCGGCGAGGAAGCGCATGGGGCGGAAGAGCATGCTGAGGTAGAGCGGAAAAGCGACCAGGGCGCCGAGGGTGATGCTGCCGCCGAGCACGCCGCGGGCGCCCCACCAGAGCATCATCCCGAGGGCCAGGGCAGAGAGGATTTCAATGGCCGGAAAGAAAATGGCGTAGTAAAACAGCGCTTTGAGGTTGGCGTTGGTGTAGGTCTGGTTGATCTGGCTGAACTTCTCAAACTCCTGCTTTTCAGCCGTGAATATCTGCACGATGCGCATGCCGGAGATGTGCTCCTGCAGGAAGGCGTTCATCCGGGAGAGCAGGCTGCGCACCTGCCGGAAGGCGTGTTTGATGCCCTCCTTGAAGAAGTAGGTAGCCAGCAACAACAGGGGCATAACGCCCAAACTGATGAGCGCCAGTTGCCAGCTCGACCAAAACATGACGACCAGCACGGCGAGAACCATGAGCAGATCGGACACGATGGTCAGGGCACCCTCGGAGAAAACCGTGGCGATGGTTTCCACGTCGTTGATGGTGCGCGTGGTGGCCGTGCCGATGGGCGTTTTGTCGAAATACGAAGGCCGCAAATGCACGAAATGGTCGAATACCTTCACCCGCAAGTCCCGTATGACCGACTGTGCCAGCCAGTTGGAGAGGAAGGTAAATCCATAGCGCATCAGCGATTCGCCTGTCAGCAGGGCCAGCAGGATGTAGATGGTGTTCTCAATTCCGCGCAGGTCGAATTGATAGATGTACTCATCCACCAGCTTTTGAATGAAGTAGGGCCGCAGCGCTGCCGCAGGCGCCAGCAGCATGGCCAGCAGCAGGCTGCCAATCAGCGCTTTGCGCCAGGGCCGCGCCAGGCGAACCAGCCTGGAAAAGATTTGGAGATTGGAGGTGTTGGATGACATGCGCCTTCGATATCATGGAGCTACAGCAGCCCCGCATCTGCAAAGCTATAAAATTTATCGCCGGCAATGATGAGGTGGTCGAGTATGGTGATGTCGAGCAATTCTCCGGCTTCTTTGAGCTTGCGGGTGAGGCTTACATCCGTTTCACTGGGGCGGCAGGCCCCGGAGGGGTGGTTGTGTGCCATGATGACGGCTGTGGCCCCGTGGTCCAGGGCTTTTCGGAAGAGCAGGCGGGGGTCCACGACGGTGGCGTTGAGGCCTCCGCTACTGAGGGGGATTTTGGCCAGCACCTGGTTTTGGCGGTTGAGTGCGAGGATGTAGAAGGCTTCCTGTGGCAGGCCGTACAGCAGTGGAGCCAGCAGGCGGTAGGCGTCCTTGCTTTCTTTGATTTTGACTTTTTGTTCGGGCATTTGCAGTTGGCGGCGGCGGCCCAGCTCGAGGGCGGCGACGATGGTTACGGCTTTGGCCCGGCCGATGCCTTTGATTTGCATGAGGGCTTTGGGGCTGCGCTCGCCCAGGGTGTTGAGGTTGCGGTTGCTGCTCTCCAACAATTGCCGCGCCAGGTCGAGGGCTGAGTGCGCCCGCGTTCCCGAGCCGAGGAGGATGGCGAGCAGCTCTGCGTCCGTTAGTTTTTGGACGCCCAGCAGGAGGAGCTTTTCGCGGGGGCGTTCTTCTTCCGCCCAATACTTGATGCCGGTTCGCTTGATTTCGTACTTCATGTCTATGCGCTTTTATCCCGCCCGCAGGGAAAAAGCCAACGAGCAGGCCTCCGCACGAACGCAGCCGGCTGCGTCTGTGTGGAGTTGGGTGTAAGCGCATGCATTCCGTCAGATGGGAAAGCTGTTTTGTGGGAAAAGCCCTTTTCCCACAAAACGGCAGGGCAAAGATAGGGGGTTTTTGTGATTTTACAATAGTTCATTAAGTTTTTGACCACCTGTCTCCTTTGGAAAACAGATTGTCAAGTTGAATCGGCTTAAAAATCTGCGAAAACCCGCGTCATCTGTCAGACTGAGCCTGCCGAAGTCCGCGTCATCCGCGCCTGCCTGCTGCAGGCAGGCGCGGACTTCGGCAAGCTCAGCCTAAAATTTTCGCGGGTGCGGTGGATTTTTGCGGGTTTTAAGGACGGTTCAATTGTCAGATGGTGTCATTTATTTTATGCCACTTTGCAATCAAGCCTGCGTTGAGAGAAAATAAAAGATGCATTGGATATTCGCTGAACTCCGGGCGTATTGCCATCTCAAAACTTAATGAACCATTAAAAAAATTGTCTTTAATTTTGGGAGTAAAAAAAACTCCCGTTAATTGTAATGCTTATGAAATCTATATTCCTGTGTTTATTCTTTTTGGGGGCTGTTTTGTCCGACATAGAGCTATCGGCTCAGGAGCTTTGGTTGAAAGACTCCATAGGTTCTGATTATTACGAGAGGGTTTTATTGATGGAGGGAGATCAAATAAAGGATACGCTTTGTGTCTATTATTACCAAGTGGAAATATTGGATGTCATGCTTGTTGATTCAGCTACGATCTGCTATATTGTGAAAGGGAGTGAAATTATAGTACAGTATCAAAAGTCCATTTTTGTTGATGGGAAATGGATGTTGTCTCCTACAACAGGGATTTTATGCACCCTGCCCGGATATATGGGAGCCCTTCCGAGATGGTGGGAGGACTACCAACCGCCCCACTCTTTTGAAATTCTCTCAGAGGATTTGGTGCGTTATTACAGAGGCGATGAAGAGATTATAAAAGACTGTAAAGATTTTGAGCGCGACCGAGAAGAGCGGGTGCGGGAGTATCAGGAATATCTTAAAAAACAAAAGAAGGAATGATGAATTTGTGTCGTTGAGCTAAGCGGGCTAAAGCCCGCTGTACTTATAGGCGGGCTGAAGCCCGCCCAACTCAATCCAAATACCTAAACTCATTCAACTTCAAGGCCACGGCGATGAGGAGGGTGAAGCCGAGCAATGCGGAGCCGCCTTTGCTGATGAAGGGCAGGGGGATGCCGATGACGGGCATGAGGCCCATGGTCATGCTGATGTTTACGAAGAAGTGGACGAAGAGCAGGCCTGCCACGCCATAGGTGAAGGCTCTTGCAAAGACCGATCGCTGCCGCTCGGCCAGGACTGTTAGTCGAAGGATGAGGGCGAGGAAGAGGCCTATGACCAGCAGGCTGCCGATGAAGCCCTGCTCTTCGCCTATGGTACTGAAGATGAAATCGGTGGCCTGCTCGGGTACGAAGTTGCCCCGCGTCATGGAGCCGCCGAGTGCGCCTTTGCCGGCGAAGCCGCCGGAGGCAATGGCCATTTTGGATTGCAGCAGGTTGTACAGCGAGCCTTGGGGGTCGCATTTTTCGGGATTTAGCCAGACGTTGATGCGGTCTTGCTGGTGGGGCTTGAGGACTTTGGTGAAGCCGTAATGCACGCCCCAGGCAAAGAGAAAAGCCATGAGCAGGCTCATGGGCATGAGGGTGGAGAGGTTGCTGCGGGCCTTGAAAAACCAATAGAACGTCAGCAGCACAAAGGGAATGCCGCTCAACAGCAGGGAGATTGGCAACTGCTCTTGCCAGAAAGCCTGCCAGACCGACAAAGCCGCGAGGGCCAGCCAAAGCAGGAACCAGAGTTGACGGCGTTCGCGGAAGCGGAGCATGTACAGCAGGTTGGCGCCCGTCAGCATGATGATCAGAATGAGTACGGGCTCGTACAGGATGCCCAGAATCAGCAGGGCAAAAGCCGAAAAAAAGAAGATGTAATAAGAAGATGGCAGCCCTTCGCGGTACATGGGCACGAGAAAGGCCGTAAACGTCAGGGCCGAGCCGGCATCGGGTTGCAGCATGATGAGCGCTACGGGAGCGCCCACGATGGCAAAGGCGTACCACTGCGAAGACCACTTCTTCATGTTCACGCGGTAGGTAGCGAGGTAGGCTGCCAGGGCCAGGTTGGTGGCAAATTTGGCCAGCTCGGAAGGCTGTAAAGTAAAGCCCCCGAAATAAAACCAGGCCGTAGCGCCTTTAATTTCTTTGCCGAGAAAGAGCACCAGCGCCAGCAATACCAGGCTCAGTCCATAAAAGAGATAGGCGTAAGTCTGCCAGATTTTCCAATCCATCAGCAGAATCACCAGCATGAGGCTGAAGGAGATGCCAATCCAGATGGTCTGTTTGCCGGCAGGCGTGTTCAGCAGGAAGTCGGAAAAGCCGTTGATCTCTTGTGCGCTGTTGTAGCTGACTACGTAAATGGCATACCAGCCGATGGCCATTAAGGCGAAGTAGAGCGAGAGTACGGACAGGTCAATATTGAGTCTTTTGCGCATAAGGGCTCCTCCCTAATAGACCAGTTCTTCGGGTTTGATGGCGTTGTCGAGGGTGATGTAGGCGCCCGGATAGTCTTGTTTGATGAGTTGCAGGATGCGCAGGGCGTCGAGTTTGGTTTCAAAGGCTCCGACGCGAATTTTGTAGTAGGGCTGGCTGTGTATCCATCGGGCAGACAGGCTGGGGTAGAGCGAGCGGAAGCGCTGTAGCTCCCGTTCCATGCGTTGGCGGTCGGTGGTGGCCAGCAGTTGGATGCGCCAGCCTGTAACGGTTGCGCGTTCTTTGTGGATGCTGATGTAGCGCTGCATCATTTGCTCGATGAGCGGTGATACGTGCAATTCTATGTTGCTTTGCGCCGGGCTGTATTTGGCGAAAGCCGGAAGAAAAAACAAGACAAATAACAGGCGTCGCATATTCAGATTTTGAGCTAAAATTACGAAAGGTTTACGACTTGACCAAAAGCGGGCCGGAGGAAGTGCCGAGGCGGTCTGCGCCGGCTTCCACGAGTTCTTGTGCGAATTCGGGTGTGCGGATGCCTCCGGAGGCTTTTATTTTAGTGCCTTTCGGCAAACATTTTCGCAGTTTGCGCACGACCTCCACGCTGGCGCCCGGGCCGTTGAAGCCTGTGGAAGTTTTGACGTAATCAGCTCCCAGCCCGGCCGACAGCTCGCAGAGGCGCTTCATCTCCTCCTCGGTCAGCAGGCCGGTTTCAATGATGAATTTGATGATTTTGCCTTTGAGATGTGTGGCGCGAATGACGGCGTCCATGTCGTTGCGCACGGCATTCCACTGGCCGCTTTTGACTGCGCAGAGGTTGACCACCACATCCAGTTCTTCGGCTCCGTCGTTGATGGCTTTTTTGATTTCTTCTACCTTGGCTGCCGTGCAGGAATACCCCATGGGGAAGCCGATGACAGTGGCTACCGCGACTGAGGAGTCGGCCAGGGTTTCGGCGGCCAGAGGCACGTAAAAAGGCGGTATGCAAACGGCAGCGAAGCCAAATTGCACGGCTTCGCTGCAGATGCGCTGGATGTCTTCCTCTTTGCAGTCGGGTTTCAAAAAGGTGTGGTCAATTTTTTGGTTCAGCTCCATAGAGGTCTTCGGGTTTTCGCAGTGTTTTGAGAAGGGTGTTATTTCTTGCCGTGGCAGTGTTTGTATTTTTTGCCACTGCCGCAGGGGCAGGGGGCATTGCGGCCCACTTTGGGTTGGCTGCGCTTCACGGTTACGGGTTTGGATGGTCGGCTTACGCCTTCGGCGGCTGCTCTGGCAGCTTTGGCCTGTGCATCTGTGCCGGGCCGTGAGGTTCTCAGCTTTTGGGCAGGCGGGCGCTGCTCGCGTGCCTGCTTGAGCTCGCGGCCGTCGGCAGTGCGCAGGGTGCCCTTGGCGAGGAAGGAAGTTACGGACTCATTGATGTCGTAGATGAGTTGCTCGAAGAGGTTGAAGGCTTCCATTTTATAGACAACCAGTGGGTCTTTCTGCTCGAAAGAAGCAGATTGCACGGCATCCTTCAGCTCGTCCATGTTGCGCAGGTGTTCCTTCCACTTTTCGTCTATGATGGCAAGGGTAGCGGTTTTTTCCAGTTCGCGCATGATGGATTTGCCCTGGGTTTGAACGGCTTCTTCGATGTCGGCCGAAAGGGGCAGGTGGCGTTCTACGCCGTCGCCGAAGGGTATGGCGATGCGCTTGTAGCGGTTGCCCTCCTGCTCGTACACGTTTTTGATGGCGGGGTAGAGCGTTGCGCTGATTTCTTCTTCTTTGCGGCGATAAAAGTCGTAGAATTTTTCGCGGTAGAGCTCGAGCAGCTCGTCGAAAGAGGCATTTTGGAAGGTTTCCGGCTCGATGTCGGGCTCTAAGCCGAGGGTGGCGAGTGAGTCTTGGCGGAAGCTCTCGTAATCGCTTTGGTCTTTGTTTTTATAGCGGGCGAGGAGGTCTTCCAGCACGGAGTCGAACATGTTGCGCAGGTCTATGGCGAGGCGTTCGCCGGAGAGGGCGTTGCGTCGCTTTTTGTAGATGGCCTCGCGCTGGATGTTCATCACATCGTCGTACTCCAGCAGGCGTTTGCGAATGCCGAAGTTGTTTTCTTCGACCTTTTTTTGTGCGCGTTCGATGGATTTGGTTACGCTGGAATGTTGGATGACATCGCCCTCTTTGTGCCCCATGCGGTCCATGATTTTGGCGATGCGTTCGGACTGGAAGAGGCGCATGAGGTTGTCTTCGAGGGAGACGTAAAACTGCGAGCTGCCCGGGTCTCCCTGGCGGCCTGCGCGTCCGCGCAGTTGGCGGTCCACGCGGCGGGAGTCGTGGCGCTCGGTGCCGATGATGGCCAGTCCGCCGGCTTTGACGACTTCGGGGGTGATTTTGATGTCGGTACCGCGGCCTGCCATGTTGGTGGCGATGGTTACTTTGCCGGGTTTGCCGGCTTCGGCTACGATTTCGGCTTCGCGTTGGTGTTGTTTGGCGTTGAGCACGTTGTGGGGGATGCCCTTGAGTTTCAGCATGCGGCTGAGCATTTCGGAAATTTCCACGGAAGTGGTACCGACCAAAACGGGGCGCCCCTGCTCGCGCAGTTCCTGAATTTCTTCAATGACGGCCTTGAATTTTTCGCGGGCCGTTTTATAGACTTTGTCGTTGCGGTCGTCGCGTATAACGGGCCTGTTGGTGGGGATGACGACTACGTCGAGTTTGTAAATTTCCCAGAATTCGCCTGCCTCTGTTTCTGCCGTACCGGTCATACCGGCCAGCTTGTGGTACATGCGGAAGTAGTTCTGCAGGGTTACGGTGGCGTAGGTTTGGGTGATTTCGCCCACTTTGACGTTTTCTTTGGCTTCGAGCGCCTGGTGCAGGCCGTCGGAGTAGCGGCGGCCTTCCATCATGCGGCCGGTTTGTTCGTCCACGATTTTTACCTGGCCGTCTATGACGACGTACTCCTCATCGCGTTCGAAGAGGGTATAGGCCTTGAGCAGTTGGTTGATGGCATGCAGGCGGCGCGATTTGACGGCGAAGTCCTGGGCCAGCTTCATGCGGGCTTCTTCCTTTTCTTTTTCGCTGAGCTCTTCGTTTTCGTCTATGGCGACCATTTCGGAAGCCAGGTCGGGCATGACGAAGAAGTTGGGGTCGGCATTTCCTTTGGCCAGGACTTCTGTGCCGCGTTCGGTCAATTCTACCGAGCGGTTTTTCTCGTCAATGACGAAGAGGAGCGGTTCATCTACGATGGGCATGCGCTTGCCATGCTCGGCCGAGTAGTAGTTGTCGGCTTTTTGGAGCAGGACCTTTACGCCCTCTTCGCTGAGGAATTTAATCAGCGGGCGGTATTTGGGCAGGGCGCGATGGGCACGCAGCAGGGCCAGGCCGGCTTCGCCTTCTTCGTAGCCGGTTTTGCCCTCTTTGAAGAGCTTTTTGGCCTCGGAGAGATAGCGGGCGGCATCTTCGCGCTGGGCTTTGAGCAGGCGTTCTACGTGGGGTTTTAATTCGATGTACTCCTGCTCTTCGGAGCCTCGCTCTACGGGGCCGGAAATGATGAGCGGTGTACGGGCATCGTCAATCAGCACGGAGTCCACCTCGTCAATGATGGCATAGTGGTGTTTGCGCTGCACCATGTCTTTGACGGAGCGCACCATGTTGTCGCGCAGATAGTCGAAGCCAAATTCGTTGTTGGTGCCATAGGTGATGTCGCACAGATAAGCCCGGCGGCGCTCTTCGGAATGCGGGCGGTACTTGTCAATGCAATCAATGGTGAGGAAGAGAAATTCCATGATGGGGCCTATCCACTCGGCATCGCGCTTGGCGAGGTAGTCGTTGACGGTGATGACGTGTACGCCTTCACCGCCCAGGCCGTTGAGGTAGGCGGGCAGGGTGGCCACCAGGGTTTTTCCCTCACCCGTAGCCATCTCGGCGATTTTGCCTTCGTGCAAAACCATGCCGCCGATGAGCTGCACATCGTAGTGTACCATGTTCCACTTGATGTCTCCGCCTGCAGCCGTCCAGGAGTTTTTCCAAATGGCCCGGTCGCCTTCGATGCGCAGGTATTCAGTCTGCTTCCTGCCGGCCAGCTCCCTGTCAAATTCGGTGGCTTTGACCACCAGTTCCTCGTTTTCGGAAAAGCGGCGGGCCGTTTCCTTGACGACGGCAAAAGCCTCGGGCAGGATGTCCATTAGGACTTCTTCGAGCAGCTCATCTCTTTTCTTCTTCAGCTCGTCTTCTTCCTTGAAGAGTTCCTCTTTTTCATCGAGGTCTTCTGCGGAGAGGGCTTCCTGATGGACTTCGGCGATGTCTTTGTCTATATCTGCGAGGTACTCCTTGATGCGTTGGCGAAAATCGTGCGTTTTGGCGCGCAATTCGTCGTGGCTCAGGGATTGCAGTTGTTCGAACTCGGCATTGGTCTGCTCCACCAATGGCAGATAGTGCTTGATGTCGCGCTGTTGCTTCGAACCGAATATTTTGGAAAGAATTCCAAGCATGTCTTTCTTTTTATGCCCAAACAGATGCTGTCTGAGGAAAGTGAAATTTTGCCCCCGGCAAACGAGCATTGCACAGGGGGTGCAAAGATAATGAATTTGCAGGTACTTTTCAGGGGAAAAGGTTCACAAAGCCGCCTTACCTTTGCTCTATGAAAAACACACTCTTTCCCTTACTTGTTGCAACACTCTTTATGTTTTCTTGCGGACGGGAGTCGGGCTTATCTCTGCGTGCCTATTATTACCCCCTCGAAGATTTGGGCGGGCCGGGCAAAGTCTATTGCTACCAGGGCGCCATCAGCGAGCAGGACCCGCCCTTTTACTGGCATTTGCGGAAGTTAGAAGAAGACGGCAAAACCTATTTGGAAGGCATGTATTACGATTACCGCTTTATGCCGTTTCAGTACTTCAAAGAGGAGGTGTTTCCCAATGGTACCAGGCTCAGGGCGTTTCACCTGTACGAATACGATTCCCTCGGGCAGCAGTACGAAATTCCGGTGAAAATCGAGGGAGGCAATGTCTTTCCCTTTCAGCTCAAAGACACCTTTGCCGTGCTCTACACCAAACTGAGCTGGCAAAACCGCTTAGACGAAAATACGGGGGCCCTGATTCCCGATGGCCAGGACCCCGTCAGCACAACTTTGATACGCAATCGCCAATATGCCGGCGATACGACTTATGTTTTTGGGGGCAACTCATACGAGGCCGTCCGTTTTTACGTTCGCGAATTGGTAGATGTGGAAAGCGAGGGCCACATCGAGCAGGAGTACGACGGCATGGAAGTTTATGCCCGCGATTTGGGCCTGGTTTTCTTCCAAAAAAATGTCACTCCCGAATTTAAAATTGCCTATCGCCTGGAAAAGGTCATCACTTATGAAGATTTTCAGCATAAGAAGGAATAAGTTCAGACCTTTGTGCGAAATACAGATTCCCATGAACACTGGAAACCTTTTACTCACCGCTCTGTTCTGCCTGTGGGTCGGTAGTGATTTGCTTTCGCAAAATGTCATCCAGCCGCCGCAGCCTCTCTGCCTGCGAGGCGATACGCTAAACTGGACGCTGCCCGTGAATACCTGCGGCACTTTCAATGCCTACGAAATTTACAGAGCCACCTCCGAGGCAGGGCCTTACAGCCTCATCGCCACCATCAGCGATGAGCTCCAAACGGAGTACATAGACCCCAACCCCCTCTCCGAGCTCCGTTTTTACTACATGCTCAGCGACTACAACTGCCCCTCCGGCTGGACGGCCATCCCTTCGGACACGATTAGCAATACTTTTCCGGACGACATCGTGATGCAATTTGCAACGGTCCAAAATGGCGATGTGTTGGTGCAGTGGGCGTCGGGCAACGATTCTCAGACCTACGCCTACCTCGTTTACCGCGAAATCAACGGGAATGTGGATTTGATAGACACGGTTTTCAACGCTCTGCAATACCTCGACACCGGCGCCGACCCGCAGTCGGGTTCCGAGTTGTATTACGTCCTTGCCTTAGATGCCTGCGGCAACACCAGCGCCTTCGTCAGTCCCCATCACACGCTTTTTCTCGAGGTAGAGCAGGACTACTGTTCAAGAGCGATGAGCCTGAGCTGGAATGCCTACGAAAACTGGCCGGAAGGCGTAGAGGTTTACCGCATTTGGGTGAGTCGCGATGGTGCGGCCTACGAGGCTGTGGCCGATTTGCCGGAAGGCAGCTTAGCTTACACCTATGAAGATTTGATCAATGGGTCGGATTACTGTTTTTACGTGGAAGCGCTGGCCAAAAATGCGATTTTCAGTTCGGCCTCGAATGTAGTTTGCCTTTCGGCAAATACAGCCCCGGTGCCCGCCCGACTCGCCCTGCTGAATGCCGGCGTCAGCGCCGACGGCCAAATCGAAATCGCCTGGCAGTGGGATGACAGCCTGACCTACTCCTCTGCCAACCTCGGATGGCTGAATGGCGATGTGATTGAGCTTCTGCCTTTGGATACTACGCCTCCTTTGCAGTTTCAAAACACTTACATACACCAGCAATCGAAGTACAAAAACGGCCCGCAGGAATACACCCTTCACGTGTCCAACGAATGCGGCGAGGAGTTTTTCGGCGGCAAGGCGACTACTGTTTATCTCCAGGCCACAGCCCTTTCCGACGGAGTCCAACTCGAATGGACACCCTTCGAGCTGACGCAGGCCACTGTAACAGCCTACCGCCTTTACACACTCGAAGACGGCCAGTTGCAATTGTTGCAACAGTTTAATTCCGCAAATTTGAATTTCAAGGACAATCTACCGTCCAATTTCAATCTGCGCTGTTATCAGGTGGAGGCGCTCTTCCAGCGTCTCTTGCCTGATGGCAGTATGTATGAAGGCTCTTCCTTTTCCAACATCGCCTGTGCTCAGCCGCAAGTGCGCATTTACATGCCCAACGCCTTTGCACCCGAAGGCACCAACAACCGCTATCTCCCGGGCCTGCCCGCCACCGGCTCCCTGGCTGAATACACGTTACAGATCTGGGATCGCTCCGGCGCCCTCCTCTTTGAAACCCACGACTCCTCCGAAGGCTGGGATGGCAGCTATCGCAGCCGCCCCATGCCTATGGGTACCTATGTGTACTACCTGCGCCTCATCACCCTCGAGGGCGAGGTGGTGGAGAAGAAGGGGGCGTTGGTGTTGGTGAGGTGAGTTGTCTGTTGTCTGTTGTCTGTTGTCTGTTGTCTGTTGTCGGTTGTCGGTTGTCGGGCGCGTTGGTTTATTGTTTTTTGGTGACAAAGCGGGGTGGGCTTCAGCCCGCCTGCAAGCTCAGCGGGC
>JALVES010000026.1 GCA_027030635.1 Saprospiraceae bacterium
CCAGGCCGGTTTTACATACCGACAGCTTGTATTTGCTGGTGGGTGTAGAGCAGGATTTTCTGATGCCCGGCTGTATTCATCTCAAGAATTTGAATGGCTTTCAAAATTTGAAATACGTGTATGGGGATGTGTTGTTGTACGGCATGGATTCTTTGGAAACTGTTGAGGCTTTGTCTTCTTTGTCGTACATAGGAGGAGATTTGAGCATTGTATCCTGTGGGGAGTTGACCAATTTGTCGGGTTTGGAGTCTTTGACGGAGATTGGGGGCGATGTGCATCTTTTTTACAATGAAAAGTTGGAGGACATTTCGGCTTTGTCTTCTGTAGATGTGGTTGGGGGGGATGTTTTTATAAAGGGGAATCCCGTGTTAGAGTCTCTCGAAGGTTTGGAGGGCTTGCAGCAAGTCAATGGAGATTTGCGTATTGTGGACAATGCCTCTTTGGTGAATTTCAGCGGTTTGGAAAATTTGCAGGAAGTGAGCGGGCGGGTTATAGTCCGGAACAATGCAGCCTTGCACGACTTTAGCGGTTTGGAAAATTTGATGGGCATAGGCAGTGATTTTATAGTCAGTGGCAATGCGGCCTTATGGGATTTTTCGGGTTTGCCTTCTTTAGAGCTGGTGCAGGGTTCGGTTTTGCTGTCTCAAAATGCAACCCTCTCGGCTTTTACCGGCCTGGAGCATTTGCAAATCGTAGAGGGGAGTGTGCGCATTGCTGAAAATCCCTCTTTATCCTCTTTAGCGGGCCTGGACTCTTTGGAAGAGGTGGGGAGGTCTTTGTACATTTCTTCCAATGCCTCTTTGGAAAATTTATCGGGCTTGGGCGCTTTACAGCAAATACATACTCTGGTGATAGGGGGCAATGAGGCTTTGCAAAGTCTTGAAGGGCTGGAAGCAGTACTTCCACTTGGGGTGCAGAAGGTTTACATCAAAGACAACCCCCAACTTGCCTTTTGCGATTTGGAGTGGCTGTGTACCTGGCTGAGCAATGGAGGCGCCGCAGATATCGCCGGCAACGCATCTGCCTGCGCTGACCTCAACGCTTTGAGCGGGGCTTGTGAGTGAGGTTGAGTTTTCCTTAAAGGAGAACCGGCACCCGCAAAATGCAAAGGCGTGGGAGTAAGTTCACGTTCCAAAATCCTTTGCCTTTTTGCCCGCGCCGCCCCTCTAACTCCCCAGATGGGGAGAACCGGCCCACCCGCAAAATGCAAAGGTGTGGGAGTAAGTTCACGTTCCAAAATCCTTTGCCTTTTTGCCCGCGCCGCCCCTCTAACTCCCCAGATGGGGAGAACCGGCCCACCCGCAAAATGCAAAGGTGTTACCCTGAGCGAAGCCGAAGGGTGTTACCCTGAGCGAAGTGGACCCGAAAAGCGGGGAGATCGGCTATCACACCTTTCCCTCTTTCAAGAAGGTGAGGATAGCTGTTTTCACTGCCTCAAAATCAGAGAGTACTTCCTCATTGGTGAAACGCAGTTCTGTAATCCCCATATTGGTAATCGTCTCTGTGCGAAGTTTATCATAAGCCTGTTGCTCTTTTGAGTCGTGATAAGTTCCATCTATCTCAATGGATAGCTTTTTGCTGGGACAATAAAAGTCAAGAATATACTTCCCATAAGGATGCTGGCGCCTGAATTTACATCCTTCCGGCCTTGTCCTCAAAAATGTCCAAAGAAGCTTCTCCGGCTCTGTCATCCTCGCTCGGAGCAACTTGGCAAAACGAAATATTTCCGGAGTAGCACCTCCAAAAAACCCTACATCTTCCGGTTTTTCATCTTTTTTCCTGTGGTACTTCATATTCCAAGATTTTTTTACTCCCGAACGGGGAACTGACTGCCTGCAAAAATACAAAGGTAGTGGGGTTGAGTTCCCCCAAATCCTTTGCATTTTTTGCCTGCGCCACCCCTCTAACTCCCTGCCTGCCGGTGTCCCGGCAGCAGGCAGGCCCAGATGGGGAGAACCGGCCTGCCCGCAAAATGCAAAGGCGTGGGAGTAAGTTCACGTTCCAAAATCCTTTGCATTTTTGCCTGCGCCACCCCTCTAACTCCCTGCCTGCCGGTGTCCCGGCAGCAGGCAGGCCCAAATGGGGAGAACCGGCCACCCGCAAAATGCAAAGGCGTTACGCTCAACACCTTTGATTTTTTTGCGGGCGGCCATTCCCCCCCGTTTTGGGGGGGCAGGGGGGGCGGGCGGCCAAAAAAATCAAAGGATTTCAAAAACGCTCTCAAATCCTTTGCCTTTTTGCCCGCGCCACCCCTCTAACTCCCTGCCTGCCGGTGTCCCGGCAGCAGGCAGGCCCAGATGGGGAGAACCGGCCCACCCGCAAAATGCAAAGGCGGGTGGTAAATATCTAAATTTACTCACATCCTTTGGCTATGCTCAGGACAACACCTTTGATTTTTTTGCGGGCAGCCATCCCCCCCCGTTTTGGGGGGGCCAGGGGGGGCGGGCGGCCAAAAAAATCAAAGGATTTCAAAGCCTCATTCCCCACCCCACCCCTCGAAACAAAAGCCATCGCTGCTCAAAAACCATTATTTTCATACCTTTAACCCCCTAACCAAATTAAAGAACCAAAGCAGCCCCCAAAGGCTGCTGAAAAACCAACTGCTCTTATGCCCACAGATATAGACATTGCGCGCAAAGTGCAGCTCCGGCACATTGCCGAAGTAGCTGCACAACTCCAGATCTCTGAAGACGATTTGCACCTTTTTGGTAAGTATAAGGCCAAGCTCCCGCTCGACCTCATTGACGATGAGAAGGTGAAGGAGGCCAAGCTGATCCTGGTATCGGCCATCTCGCCCACGCCTGCCGGCGAGGGGAAAACCACCGTCTCCATAGGCCTGTCGCAGGGGTTGAACCGCATCGGGAAGAAAACCTGTGTGGCTCTGCGCGAGCCCTCCCTCGGGCCCGTCTTCGGCATCAAGGGGGGCGCTACGGGAGGGGGGTATTCCCAGGTGTTGCCCATGGAAGACATCAACCTGCACTTTACAGGCGATTTTGCAGCCGTGGAAAAGGCACACAACCTGCTCTCCGCCCTGGTGGACAACAACCTCCACCAGCGCAAGCGCTCCCTCGGCCTCGACCCCCGCACCATACTCTGGAAGCGGGTTATGGACATGAACGATCGCGCCCTGCGTCATCTCGTCATTGGCCTGGGCGGGCGCACTCAGGGCGTGCCGCGGGAAGCGGGCTTTGACATCACGGCCGCTTCCGAGATCATGGCCATCCTTTGCCTTTCTACCGATTTGGAAGACCTCAAACGCCGCATGGGCAACATCTTTATCGGTTTCACCTACGACAAAGAGCCTGTCTATGCACGCCAACTGAATGCCCAGGGCGCTATGGCTGCTCTGCTCAAAGACGCCATCAAACCCAACCTGGTGCAGACCATAGAAGGCTATCCCGCCATCATCCACGGCGGGCCTTTTGCGAACATTGCCCAGGGCACCAACACCATCCTCGCCACCCGCATGGCCATGTCTCTGGCTGACTATGTGGTTACCGAAGCCGGCTTTGGCTTTGACCTCGGCGGAGAAAAATTCCTCGACATCAAGTGCCCCACGGCGGATATTGCGCCCAAGGCCATTGTGCTGGTGGCTACCATCCGCGCCCTGAAATACCACGGCGGCGGCAGCCTCAAAGAACTGACCGTGCCCAATCCCGAGGCCGTGCGCAAGGGCCTGGTGAATCTGGAAAAGCATCTGGAAAACACGAAGCACTATGGCGTCAAGCCCGTGGTAGCGCTGAATTTATTCACCACCGACACCGAGGAGGAAGTCTCTATCGTCTTAGAGCGTTGCCGCGAGCTCGGTGTGCAGGCGGTGGTGGCAGACGTCTGGGGCCGGGGTGGAGCAGGGGCCGAGGATTTGGCGAAAGCCGTAACAGAAATTGTCGAAAAAGACGAAGGACAATTTGCGCCGCTCTACGACTGGAATCTGCCGGTAGAAGAAAAAATCGAAGCCGTAGCTACCAAAATCTATGGCGCCTCCGGCGTGGAGTATAGCTCCAAAGCCCGCCTCAACCTGAAGCGCATCGCCCGCCTCGGACTGGAGGGGCTGCCGGTCTGTATCGCCAAGACGCAAAAATCGCTGTCCGACAACCCAAAACTTATCGGGCGCCCCGAGGGTTTTACCATTACGGTGCGTGAGATAGAAATTGCCGCCGGCGCGGGCTTCCTCGTCCCCATCACCGGCGACATGATGCGGATGCCGGGCCTGCCTGCAGTGCCTGCCGCCGAGGGGATTGATATTGATAAAGCCGGGAATATTTCGGGTTTGTTTTGAAAATATACACCACATGATTAAATCCGTTTACGTAGCCGCTACCGGCCAGCATGTGGGGAAGACCACCAGCACTTTGGGGCTCGTCAATGCCCTGGCCAAGGCAGGTGTGAATGTGGGCTATTGCAAGCCGGTGGGGCAGCAATTTCTCGATCTGGGGACGCTGCGCGTGGATAAAGACGCCCTGCTCTTTTCCAAAACCATGGATTTTCAACTGGCTTCCGAAATCCACAGCCCCGTCATCCTCGGTCGCGGGGCTACGGCTGCCTATCTCGACCATCCCGAAAAATTCGACTATGCCGAGCGCATCATGCAGGCTTCGGAATACCTGAAAAACCACTACGAAATGGTGGTCTATGAAGGCACCGGCCACCCGGGCGTGGGCAGCGTCGTGGGCCTGTCGAATGCCGAGGTCGCCAAGATGCTCGGGGCCTCGGTCATCGTGGTCGTGGAGGGAGGCATCGGCAACACCTTAGACCGGCTCTATCTCACGCTTTGCCCCTTCAGGCAGCTCGATGTGCCCGTCATAGGCGTTATCGTCAACAAGGTAAAACCCGATAAGGTGGATAAAATCCGCTACTACCTCAGCAAGAAGTTAGACGCCATGAATCTGCCCCTGCTGGGCCTGGTGCCTTACGACAAACGCCTCTCTCACCCCATCATGGCCACCATCGTCCATGCCGTGAAGGGCCGCGTGCTCATGAATGAAAACTACCTCGACAACCGCGTGGAGGGCTTCCTCTCCGGCACGCTTCTCGAAGAAGAACAGGTCGCCAATGTCAGCAACCGCCTGCTCGTCGTCAGCTACAAGCGCCTGGCCGAAGCCCTCGAACGCATCCGCGTCATCACCGAATCCATCAACCTCGAACACTTCCCCGTCTCCGGCATCGTCATCACCGGCGATGGCGTACACGAAAAACCGGTGGTGTATTCCTCCGTCTTCCAACGCTACGTAGAGGAATACAAAGTGCCCGTAGTAACCACCGCCTTAGACACCCTCGGCGCCGTCATCAAAATCAGCCGAATCGAAGTGAAAATCAACACCCGCACCCCCTGGAAAGTAGAACGCGCCATTGAGTTGATCAATGAGTATGTGGATTTGGATTTGTTGATGGATTAGGGTTTTGAAGTTTACAGTTAGCTTAATGTTTAGTGATTTCACCATTCGTTTGTTGTTTACTATACATGGCATCAGTGAACTAAAAGCCCGCCCACCCAAACAAAACAATACAAAAATAAAAAGCCGCCAACCTCAAAAAACAAACTATAAACTATAAACTCTAAACTAATCATGTACAAAATCAAAGAACTCTACAAGACCATCCAGGGAGAGGGCGCTCAGGCGGGGCGGGTGGCTGTGTTTTTGCGCTTTGCGGGTTGCAATTTGTG
>JALVES010000027.1 GCA_027030635.1 Saprospiraceae bacterium
AGTTTAGCGGGCTAAAGCCGACTAAACTTCGCGGGCTGAAGCCGACTAAACTACGCGGGCTGAAGCCCGCGGTACTTATTGGCGGGCTGAAGCCCGCCCAACTAACGCTAAACACTCCAAAAAAAAGAGCCGCTCCGTGGATACGAAGCGGCTGCCATTGAACAAGTTATAATCTCATGAAAAAAGCGAATCCAAAACAAAGGCGGCCTTTGAGGGCCGCGATGAGCGACATGCGTTTGAAAAAGGGGGCGTATTTCAGCCCCCGTTTTCCGGAAGGTCAATCTCCGTGTGTGTAATCGGTTGTAAGCGCTTCTGCGGCCTGAGCTCGCAGGAAGCTTTTCCACCGGAGTGTTGGAGCGAACGCGGGTAGCGCCCGCTCACTCCTGCGGTCAAAATCGGTTTGGGATGTTTGGGATATGACCTGTTGCGCGATGTCAATGTTTCTTTGGGGCTGCCCCCTTGGGCAGCCCCTGAGTCGGTTATTTGGGCTTATGGTTTTTGAATGCTCAGTTTACCAACGCCCACCAGTTTTCCCATAGGGTTCGTTATGGCTACGAGGTAGGTGCCCTTTGGCAAATCTCCACAACGCAGCACTGAGCGATTGTTTTCAAAAGTGTAGGTGGCGAGTTTGCGACCTTGCAGATCGAACAGTTGGCAGTGCCAACCCATGAGGTTTTCTTCACCAAGTACTTCCACCACCACCTCGCCACCTGAGGGGTTGGGATAAATCTCTATGTCGGCCAGAAGTTCGGGCGTCCACACAGAGGTAGTGATTTCCACAAAATCCGTGTAGTCGCTGCCTCCGATGACGTGGCGCTTCTGAGCAGTGAGCTCGGGAGCATCGTAGCCGACGGAAAGGCGGGCGCGATTAAAAATCTCGGTGCCTTCCGGCAAATCGGGCTGCTGTTTGATGTGAAACTTCACAAAGCCGTATTCGCCCGGCTGCAGGGCTATGTCATTGAACTTAAATTTCAAAATGCCGCGGTCATAGGCCTCATAAGTGTAAGGGTGGCTGGATGCACCCACCTGGATGGTGGTGTAGTCCAATTTGTCGGAGATGGTGTCGCGGATATAGACCCTGTCAATGACCTCATCGCTGCCATTGTAAAAGGCAATCAGGTACTCGATATCTACATTCGCGGCTATGGTGTCTCCGCGATAACCTTTGGGGAATGCCTCCTGGAAAGCATTTGCCGAAAGGCTCAAAACCACCTCACGGGCGTCTATGGAAACGAAGGGATCAAACTCGTCTTCGGGGAACTCCAGCACTTTGCCCACGCTAAAGCTGCCTCCCGTAGTGCAACCTTCAACGACGGCATTGGGCCGGCTGTAGCCCGGCAATTGCGGCGCCTGATCGGCAACGAGGCGGAAAGTGGCGCCCTCTGTCGAGCTGCGGGTAACAATCAGGCTGTCCTGAGCCGGCAGCTGGAACTGATCCTGCGACTGATAGCCCATGATCTCGTCTTCGATGACGATGAAATCCAGCGGCGTGAGCATATCGCCCAAGCCCTTGTTTTTGATGCTGAAGTAAGTCGTGCCGCCTTCACACCAGGCATTTACGCTGATGCGCGAGCCGTCCCAGCCGGCTCCGGGCGTCAGACAAATGGAATCGGGCCTGATGTGCGCACTGCTGATGACGGCCTGCTGCTCAATCACGGCACAGTCCGTAAAAGCGCGCAGGTGGAAGCGCCCCTCATCATCGGGCTGCAGGTCGCCCAGCTCGAATCGGTACAGGCTGTCTGTCTGCTCGCTCACCGGCAAATCGGCCTCAATGAAGTTGAGGTCTGCATCGAGGACGACATCCACAAAAGCTCCGGAAGCCACATCCGTGCCGCGGTTGCGGTAAGTGATGACGTAATCCACTGTATCGCAAGCCTGAACGGCCGTGGAGGACATATCCACCTCCAACCAGGAGCAGGAGATGAGCTTGTGCAGCGAAAAATCCTGCACCAAGGTGTCGTGCTGCTCCGGTACGACGATGTTGTATTCCAAATTGTCGCAGCCCCCCCAGTAGGGAGCGGGCGGGATGACTGTCAGGGCATAGAGTCCGGTGTCCACGAGCAGGCTGTAAAAACCGTTTTCGTCGGTATAGCCGTAGAAAGTGCCATCGGCGCTCTCTGCCCTGACCATCCACTTTTTCAGCAGGGGCTCATCGGCATCCTGCATGCAGTTGAGGTTGGTGTCTTCAAAGACGTTGCCGCGGATGTAGCTGTTGAGCGTGTTGCCCGTAGCATCGGATTTGAAGACCAACACATCGTAAATCGGTAATGGGATTGCGCTGAGGTTGCCGTTGCCTGTGATGGCATAGCCTCCGTCTTGTGTAGCTGTCAGAGCCATACCCAACTCAGACTGCGTGGCGGAGCCTATGGGTCTGTTCAACAGCAGGTTGCCGTCGGCATCGTACTTCAGCAGCAACACATCGAGGTCTGCAGCAGAAAGAGCAGCTACGCCCGTTACGACCAGGCTGCCGTCTTCCAGCTCGACCAAATCATTGGCCTGCGACTCCAAATAATCGGTCATGCTTTGCTGCCAAAGAACGCTTTGGCCGTCATTGCTTACTTTCGCCAGATACGCGTGGTTGTTCGTGTACCCGACGAAAGCAAGCTGGCCATCGGTGGTTTGGATCAGGGCCTGCGGATTGTTGAACATGCTGCCCAACGAATACGCATGGCTCCAGATCACACCTCCATTGTAATCGGTCTTCAGGAGGTAATTGTAAGTGGAATCGGTTGTTTGGGATTTACCCAGGAAGACGTAACCGTCGCTGACTTCTACCACATCGGCAAAGACTTCGACTCCGTCGGCTGAGTAAGGTATTGCCCAGATTTGGGCGCCACTGCCGTCCACTTTTACGGCCATGGCCTGGGCGTCTTGGCGGCCTGCGAGGAGGTAGCCGCCATCGGTCGTTGGGATGATCGCGTGAGCGAGTTCGTCCATGTCCTCGCTGCCGTAGGTGAAGCTGTTCAGTAAATCACCGCGTTCGGTGAAGAACAACAGATGCATGTCGTTGGTGGACAAGCCGTCTGCTTTGCCGAAACCTGCCAGCACATAGACTTTTTCCTCGTGGGCTTTCGCCAAATCCGTTCCAAACCCATGGAAACCCAGGTCGAAAGCTTTTTGCCAGATCACCTCGCCGTCAATGTCCGTGCGAAGAACGGTGGCGTCGAAATCCAGATCAGAGCTCATGGCCTGGCTGGAACCCGCGACGAGGAATCCGGTTTGATCGGTTTGTAGGATGGCCTCTGCTTCATCGGTATAAGAGGGCTCTCCGTAAAAGTATTCCCATCCCTGTGCAAACAAAGCCTGCGGCGCCAGCAAAAGCAACACCACCGCCAAAACCGAAACGGCCGG
The DNA here is from genome assembly GCA_027030635.1 of Saprospiraceae bacterium. Lineage (GTDB taxonomy): Bacteria > Bacteroidota > Bacteroidia > Chitinophagales > Saprospiraceae > WGBN01. The sequence goes on from JALVES010000027.1 coordinate 3,352, forward strand.
CAGTACTTTGATTCGCTTGTTCGCTTTACTTGCGTTCATCGGGATGAGATTTAAACTTGTTGACGGTACAAAAGTGAGCACAAACCTCGCCGCAGACAACGACAAAAAAGGGCATTTGTTGAGCAGTTTTTTCATCTAATTACAGCTTTGAATGGCAAAAACCCTTGAAAATCAGGCACTTATAAGACACTTCCGCCCCTCCAAACCCCCAATTTGTTGAAAAGTTTAAAAATTCTTTTTACCTTGCGGAGGCAAAAAAAGCGACAATCTACCCATGAAGAAGAGCAGAAGCATCCAATTGTTGCGCTCCTTAGACAAAAAAGAGCTCCGCCGCTTTAAAAAGTGGCTGCATTCGCCCGCACACAATCAACGCGAGGATGTACGCCTTTTATTGGATTTTTTGCTGGAAAACAACCGCCTGCAACGGGATGAAGAACTGGATAAGGCCCTGGCTTTCGCCAAATTATTTGCCGAAAGGCAAACCTACGACGACGCCTACATGCGACAGGTCCTTCATTTCTTCAACAAAGCCTTAGAGGATTTCCTCATTTTCGAGCAGCAAAACCGCCACGAAACGGAGCGCCAACTGAGCCTCGCAGAGGTCTTCAGCCATAAACAACTCACCAAATTGCAGGAGCAACAGTTCCGCAGCCTGGAAAAAAGACTGCAAAAAACGCCCTACCGCTCTGCCGACTACTTCCGCCAGGTCTTCCGCCTGCACTCGCTCAAATACGACTACTTCAGCTCCCAAAAACGCACCGGCCCGCTCAACCTGCAGGAACTGTCGGAAAGCCTGGAGCTGCAATTCATCATCCAAAAACTGCGCGTGGGCGGCCTCATGCTCTCCCATGCCAATGTATATAAGGTGTCTTACGACTTCGGCATGCTGGAGGAAGTGCTCGCCTGCGTGGAAGCCAGGCAATGGCAGCAACGCTTTCCGGTAGTGGCCATCTACTACTACAGCCTGCGCGTACTCCAAAACCGCGAAGATGAAGCCTCCTTCGACCGGCTCAAAAATGCCCTCTTCGAACACGGCGCCCTGCTGCCCCCCGAAGAACTGCGAGAAACCTACCTCTTCTCCATCAACTACTGCATCGGGCGCATCAATGCCGGCATCGAACGCTACTGGCAGGAAACCTTCGAACTCTATCAAAACGGCCTCTCTACCCAAATCCTCTTCCAGGATGGCCAACTCTCCCGCTGGACTTTCCGCAACATCGTTACCGCCGGCACCCGCCTCCAACAATTCGAATGGACCGAAAAATTCATCCGCGACTACAGCCAATACCTCCACCCCTCCCACCGCGACTCCATCGTCCACTACTGCCAGGCCAAACTGCTCTACGAAAAAAAGGACTATCCCGAAGCCATGAAACTCCTCGCCATCGTAGAATACGACGACATCCTCATGACCCTCGCCGCCAAAACCATGCTCCTCAAAATGTATTACGAACTCGACGAATACGACGCCTTAGAATCCCTGCTCGACAGCATGAAACGCTATATGGGCCGCAAAAAAGTCATCGGATACCACAAAGCCAACTACAACAACGTCATCCGATATACCCGAAAACTCCTCAACCTCAACCCCTTCGACAAAGAACAAAAACGCAAACTGTATGAAGAAGTGGAAAACGCCGGCCCGCTTACCGAAAAGAGGTGGATATTGGAGAGGATTGGGGTTTAGTGTTTAGCGTTTAGCGTTTAGCGTTTAGTGTTGGATTAGAATTTGAGTTGTTTAATCAATGATTCATTAGTTTTTGGCCACCTGTTTCCTTTGGAAAACAGGCTATCAAGTTGAACCGGCTTAAAAATCTGTCAGATTGAGCCTGCCGAAATCCGCGGAAACCCGCGTCATCCGCGTCATCTGTCAGGCTGAGCTTGCCGAAGCCCGCGTTCTATCACGTCCCTATTGGCTGCCTCCCGAGCCGGCCCCATATTGAATACGGGCTTCTTAGCGTCTTAGTGTCTTCTTCTTAGCGTCTTCGCGAGAAATAGAACATGGCAAATGTGACGGGCGTGAAAATCGTAACCTAATCATGCCTGGATACAGGCTCAAAGGCATAGCTGTGGACTCACCACGGGGTTCACGGCGCTCACGGAGAGTTCACGGAGAGGTCCCTCCCACGCGATGCGAAGCGAGCGTAAAATCACATTAGAGACCGCAAGGTCTCCACATTAGAGCGCTTGCGCTCCACATTAGAACGCGAAGCGTTCCACATTAGAACGCAAAGCGTTCCACATTCCCTATCTTTGCCCCATGAAAAAACTCACCCACATCCTCATTCTCTTGGCCCTTTGCACAGGGG
>JALVES010000028.1 GCA_027030635.1 Saprospiraceae bacterium
GCGTTCCACATTAGGCGCTTCGCGCCCACATTTCCCCACAAACCCCTATCTTTACTCCCAAACCAAACCTCACCGCCATGCCGACCACCACTGACGACAAAAAATACGCTTCCGTACACTACAACGACTATTTGCAGCTCCACAAAGTGCTGGATGCCCAGTATCCCCGCAGTGAAGAGTTGGGGGTAGAGGCCCACGATGAGATGCTGTTCATCATCACGCATCAGGCTTATGAGCTGTGGTTTAAGCAGATTTTGCATGAGATGGATTCACTGATGCAGATGTTTCGCCAAAACTCCATAGACGAAAAGAGCATCAGCACGGCCGTGGCCCGCGTGGAGCGGGTGAATGAAATTCTCAAGCTGCTGGTCAGACAGATTCGGATTTTGGAGACCATGAGCCCGCTGGACTTTCTGGACTTCCGCAACTATCTGCTGCCGGCATCGGGTTTTCAGAGCTTTCAGTTCAGAAAGTTGGAAGCTCTCCTCGGGCTGCGCACGGAAGGTCGCATCACCTATGGCCAAAAAGATTACAAAGAACCATTTGCCGAAAGGCAAAGAAAAGAATTGGAAGCCATCGAAGCCGAAGACAGCCTCTTGCAACTCTTGGAAAAATGGCTCGAACGCACCCCCTTCCTCGAAGTGGGCAACTTCAACTTCCTCAAGGCTTACGCCAAAGCCGTGCGCAATATGTACGAACGCGAAAAGGCGGCCATCCTCGCTACCAACATAGACGACGAACACAAACAACTGCGGCTGCGCATGCTGGAAGCCAATCAGGCTTATTTCAAAAACGTCTTCTCACCGGAGTATCACCAACAACTCTTAGAAGAGGGCAAACTGAAACTTTCCTATAAGGCTACCATGGCCGCGCTCTTCATCAACATCTACCGCAGCGAGCCCATCCTGCAAATGCCCTACCGCCTGCTGGCTGCCCTGGTCGAAATGGACGAGTGGCTCACCAACTGGCGCTATCGCCATGCGCAAATGATCCTGCGCATGATTGGCAGGAAAATGGGTACGGGTGGCTCATCCGGCTACGACTACCTCAAGAAAACAGCCGAAAAGCACCACCTCTTTTTCGACCTCGCCAACATCGCAACCCTGCTCATCCCCTGCTCCGAAAAACCGGAACTGCCGGAAGAGCTGAAGCAAAGACTGGGATTTTACTTTACGGCGAACCGGTCTTGATACACAGCACTCAGGAGGGGTCCACCTCATAGATAATCTGCAAACCCGATAAACCGGGCTGCTTGCGCACAAAATCGCCCAGTTTGCGCAACCAGCGCTTGTAGTTTGCAATTTCTGCCGGACGGGGCTCCATCTTGATGAGCATCTGAATGAGATATTGCCCCCGCACACGTCCTATGTGCGGCACGGCCGGGCCGGCGAGATGCTGCCCGAAGACAGGCCGCAGACGCGCCTCGAAAATGCGGGCAGCCTCGTTCACCCGCTGAGCTTTGCGATGCCGCAAAGTAATGCGCAGCAAACGGCTGAAAGGCGGATAGAAAAAATCGCGGCGCTCGGCCAGCTCGCGCTTGTAAAAGCCTTCAAAATTGTGCTCCAAAACCTCCTGCAAGACGGGATGTGCCGTATTGGCTGCCTGAATCAGCACTTTTCCGCGCTTTTCCTTGCGGCCTGCACGACCCGCCACCTGCACCATCAACTGAAAGGCGCGTTCGGCAGCCCTGAAGTCGGGAAAGCTCAGCAATTGGTCGGCACTGACGATGCCCACCAGCCCCACGTGCTCGAAATCCAGGCCCTTCGTCACCATCTGTGTGCCTACCAGCACCTCTATTTGCCCCTCGTCAAACTCCTCTAAAATGCGGGCATAGCTGCCCTTGCCGCGCACGGTGTCGTAATCCATGCGCTGGACGCGCAGCTCGGGGAAGTAAATCTTCAGCTCGTCCTCAATTTTCTCGGTGCCGAAGCCCTGCAAAAACAAATCCGTGCTGCCGCAATCGGGGCAGGTCTTTGCCAGCTTAGTGTGGTAGCCGCAGTAGTGGCACTGCATTTCCTGGCGATACTTGTGGTAGGTCAGGCTCACGTCACACTGCACGCAGCTTTGCGTCCAGCCGCAGGTTTCGCAGCGCAGGGCCGGGGCGTATCCCCTGCGATTCTGGAAGAGGATGACCTGGTCGCCCGCTTCTATGGTCGCCTGAATGGCTTCGATCAGCTCTTTGCTCAGGTGGGCGGGGCCTTTATTTTGACGGCCGCGCATGGGAATCACCCTGACTTCGGGCAGTTGAGACTCGCCATAGCGTTCCTTCATTTCTACCAGGGCATACTTCCCTTTGCGGGCGTTGTAATACGACTCTAAGGCAGGCGTGGCCGAGCCCAAAAGGATGCGTGCTCCCTGCAAATGTGCCAGAAAAACCGCCGAATCCCGCCCCTGATAGCGAGGTGCGGGGTCCTGCTGCCGATAAGAGGTCTCGTGTTCTTCATCTACAATGACCAGGCCGAGCTTGCAGAAGGGCAGGAAGAGGGCCGAGCGGGCGCCCAGTACAATACCGCGACCTTCGTAAACGGCCTGCCACAGCTCTACCCGCTGGTTGTTGTTGAGGCGCGAGTGATAGACCAACACCTGCCTGCCAAACACCTTCTGCAGGCGCTGCACGATTTGGGTTGTCAGGGCAATTTCGGGCAGGAGGTACAAAACCTGCTGCCCCGCCTCCACCGCCCGTTTGATGAGCTCAATGTATATCCTCGTCTTGCCGCTGCCGGTGATGCCATGCAAGAGGACGGGTTTGGATGAAACCTTTTTGGGTTTGCCTTTCGGCAAATGTGGGGCCGTACCTTTCTCAGCGCTTTCTGCCGCCCCTCCAGCACTTGCAGGGGGAGCATAAGCCTCTTCAATAGCGCGCAAAGCCTCTTTTTGCTGAGCCGAGAGCGGGCTGGCCGTCTCGAGCATTCCCTCATAGTCCTCAATCCGGCTGACGGTGCGGGTATAAACCTCGAGGATGCCTTTTTTTTGCAGGGCTTTCAGGCTGCTGTGGGGGGCGCCGGCCCGTTTTAGCAGTTCACTCTGGCGGGGTTCGGGGCGTTTGCGCTCCAGGTCGAGGAAGGCCAGTAGCAAATTGGTCTGATGCTCTGAGCGGGCAACCAGATTAAAGGCTTCCGTGAGCGCATCCCGATTGGAGGCATAGGGCTCACACAGGCGCACGCAGCTAAGCTGCCGCGGCTTATAGCTCTCTTTCAGCTCTTCCTCAAGGCGCACCAAGCCCTTTTGCATCATGCGATGGATGAGAGGATAGACCGTCTGCTGCTGCAAAATGCCCTTCACATCCTGAATGCGCAGAGCCGACTGTATGCTCAGCGCCTCGGCGATGAGGTATTCCTTTTCCGTCAGGGCATCGGGCAAATCCGTCAGGGCATCGCTCAAGACGACCCGCGTTTCGCTCGACAGCTTGAGGTGGGCGGGCAGGGCTGCATTCATGACTTCCCCCGGCGTACACATGTAGTAGTCTGCCATCCACTGCCAAAATCTCCACTGCACGGGATGAATGACCGGCCTTTCGTCAATCACTGAAAGCACGGGCTTCAGCCGGCTGTCTCCGGAGCGCTGATGGCTCAGGGCAACGACCAGGCCCGCGTAAAGTTTGCGTTTGCCGAAAGGCACCTCTACGCGCTTGCCAAAGGAAACCTCAGATGCCAGATTCGGAGGCACGGCATACGTATAAGTACCCGGCAAAGGCAGAGGCAGCAAAACCTCCGCGTACAACAACTCCCCTCCTTCCGGATGTAGTCCTTCGCGCATAGGACAAAGGTAAGGAAACCCGCCGGACGGCCCCAAAACCGGCTCGCTAAATCGGGCCGCAAAAGCTTTTTGCCCCTTTTTTCGCCTTTTTTTCCCGAAAAATGAAAAAAATAAGCGATGAAAAAATTATTTTTTATTCACAAAATGCAGTCTATTTTGAAACATAAACTGCTGTAATACAGCAATTTATAAATTACAACTGCGATAAAAACTATTCACAAAGCCAAAAATTTGTTCTTGCCTACAGCTACATCTCGCTGCACATTTGTACCGTGAAAAGAAAGTAAAAGCAGAAGAGGCGATGGATGAGGGCTCAAATTTAAAGAAATGGAGCCGATTTTGACAAGATTAAATTCGCTTTTGATACCATTTCATGAGATTGTATGAAGCGCCAACCCGTCTTGGGGAAGACGGGTTGGTTCCCCTTTTGAAAACGGTATCAGCCGGCGACCAAGAATATTTTGTTCATGGGATTATAATTTGTTAGTAGTAGCGGGGCCCCCAACCCCACGGGGGCACGCTTCTATTATGCTCATGAGCAACAAAGATGCACCTTCAAGTTCAGAAACACACACAAACGAAACCAACTAAAAAAAAGTAGGGCTGATTTGGGAAATCAGCCCTCCAAGTTCAGAAAATTGTTCACAGGATTCAACTTGCTAAAAAGCAGTTCACGGGATAATTAGGTAGGATACTGCAAAGATAAGGGAACTTCCCAATACGAAGCAAGTTTTTTTGCACTTTTTTGCAAAAAAAATTTAAGGTGTAAATATGTTCATGGGATTTAGTCAAAAGAGTCGCGCAGGGGGCGCGGCTCTTTTTTTTGCCCACAGAGCAGCTTTTCACCGGATAACTGACTGAAAATCAAGGATTTACAATAATCTCTCATGAAGCAAATCCCCTTCTCCCCCCCTCATATAGACGACGATATCATCGCCTTAGTGGGCGAAGTCCTGCGCTCCGGCTGGATTACCACTGGGCCAAAAACAAAAGAATTTGAAAACCAGCTGACAAATTTTAGCAAGGTAAAACGAACAATTTGCGTCTCTTCGGCCACTGCTGGCATGGAATTGATGCTCCGCTGGCTGGGCATTGGCCCGGGCGATGAGGTCATTGTGCCTGCCTATACCTATTGCGCTACGGCCAATGTAGTCGTTCACTGCGGAGCCAAACCCGTGATGGTGGACATCAACCCCTTAGACGCCTGTATGGACATCCAAGCCGTAGCTGCAGCCATCAGTGAGCACACCAAAGCCATCATGCCCGTAGATCTGGGAGGCCTGCCCGTAGATTACGCCGGGCTGAAGCAAATCATCAACGCATCCAAACACCTCTTCATGCCCGCCAACGAGCGCCAGGAAGCCCTCGGCCGCATAGCACTCATCACAGATGCGGCCCACTCGCTCGGTGCCCAATACCACGGTCGGGCAGCAGCTTCTCAAAGCGATGCCGCGGTCTATTCTTTCCACGCCGTCAAAAACCTGACGACAGCCGAAGGCGGGGCCATATCCCTCAACTGGCCGGAGCCCTTCGACAATGATGAAATCTATAAAACCCTCAACACCCTCTCCCTGCACGGCCAATCCAAGGACGCCCTGGCCAAATTCGGCAAAAATGCCTGGGAGTACGACGTCATAGATGCGGGCTACAAGTGCAACATGCCCGATGTGCTGGCAGCCATTGGCCTGGCTCAGTTCCAAAAATACGCCAGCCATATCCTCCCGCGCCGCCGCCAAATCTTCGAAGCCTATGACCGCCACCTGCAACCGGCTCCCCAATGGCAAACACCCCACTACCGCGATGAAGAACGCGAAACCTCCTACCACCTCTACCTCCTCCGCATGAACGCCGGAGGCGAAAAAGAACGCAACGCCCTCATCCAACGCATCTTCGAAGCCGGCGTAGCCGTCAATGTACACTACAAACCCCTCCCCCTCCTCAGCGCCTACCGCCAACGTGGCTACCGCATGGAAAACTACCCCAACGCCTTCCGCTTCTACGAAAGAGAAATCACCCTGCCCGTCTATTACGACCTCTCCGACGAACAGGTCGAAAGAGTGTGCGAGGTCATGCTCAAAGTCTGAGTTAGGGCTTCCTTAAAAAGGTACCCTATGCCTGAGAAGCCTGAAAACAAAGGGCTTTTGCGAAAAAAGATGTTTAAAAATGTATTTTAGCATTTGCTAAAATAAACAAATACCCCTATCTTTGCCTTATGAAAGAGAAAAACAAGCCGATGAGCTGCATTCGCCTGCAGGCGGATGAGCAACAAATTGCTGCCTGCAAACAGACTGTAAGCGAGTTGGAAGCCTCCTTTTCCCAACTCGCCAACGCACTCAGCCTCGCGGGCAATAGCGTCAGACTGAAAATTTTGTTCCTGCTTCAACGCGAGTCCAAACTCTGCGTTTGCGACCTCAGTGACATTCTGGATATGAGCATATCCGCCATCTCCCAGCACCTCAGAAAGCTGAGGGACAGGCAGCTCATCCGGCCCGAGCGCAAGGGGCAAACGATTTTTTACTCCCTTACACCCGAATATGAAGAGTTGTTTGCGCCTTTCTTTGAGCAGATTGAAAACAATGTGGTTTACTTTTAAAACAAACCTAAGATGAAAGACAACAAAAAAATCATCGGTCTCGGCATCCTGACAGCTCTGGCATCCTCTCTCTGCTGCATCGTGCCGCTCATCGCCTTCATCTCCGGCGCTGCCGGCATGGCCTCCTCTTTTTCCTGGCTGACGCCCTTCAGACCCTGGCTCATCGGCTTCACGGTACTGGCCCTCGGCTTTGCCTGGTACCAAACGCTCAAGCCCAAAAAGGAAGTGGGGTGCCAGTGCGAAGCTTCTGAGAAACCCTCTTTCCTGCAATCGCGCCTCTTCCTCGGCATCATGACCGTTTTTGCCCTGGCCATGACGGCCTTTCCCTACTACTCTGCTGCTTTTTACCCAAAGCAGGAAAAAACCACTCCCGTCATCTCCGATGCAGACCAGGTAAAGACGCTCTACATCGGCATAGAAGGCATGACCTGCACGGGCTGCGAAGAGCACATCCGCCAGGCTGTCAATCCACTCAAAGGGGTCTTTAAAGTAGATGCCTCCTACAAAGAAAGCAGCGCCACGATAGAATTCGACCCCGCACAAACCAGCATAGAGGACATCAAAGAAGCCATCGGCGAAACCGGCTACACCGTTACCGGCATCTCTGAAGCGCCTAATGAATAAGCACACTCACTTCAATCACTGCAAAACCAAGTCCAATGGAAATTCAGCTTCAATCTGTCATCAGCTGTCCTCACTGCGGCCATCAAAAAGAGGAGACCATGCCCACCGAGGCCTGCCAGTTCTTTTACGTCTGTGAAAACTGCAAAGAACTCCTCAAACCCAAGGAGGGAGATTGCTGCGTCTATTGCTCTTACGGCAGCGTACCCTGCCCGCCCATACAGCAAAAAGAGGCGGGGGAAGGTTCCGAAGGTTCTTGTTGTTCATAAAACACAACTCAAGATGAATAAAACACTCTGCCTGCTCATCTCACTATTTCTCACAGGTATGGGCTTTGCCCAGGGCCCGCCCATTCTCACCGGCACGCCCGTCATGCTTGGCCTGGAGGGCAATGGCCTGCGCACCTTTGGCAAGCTCATCGTCAAAGAAGAGGGGCTTATTTACGTGCAGCCCCTGGGCGTCCCCTACAACATCTCGCCCAAATTTCAAGTCGGGGGCATCCTGCCCTTCAAATACGTGAAGCCCGGCGAAGCTGAAGCCGCTTTGGGTCTGGCAGATGCCTCTGCCTTTGCTAAGTATCAGATTTTTAAAAGGGATGGCAGGGCGAAGACCTTCCGCATACTCGCCAAAGTGCAGCACACTTTTCCCAGCGGCAACACCCTCACCTCGCCCCCCATAGGCGCCGGCATTCACCAGACTTATGTCGGGTTCATAGCGGGCAGAATTTCCTCGGCCATCGGTTTGTACAGCGATTTCGGTTATGTGTTTACTTCCCGCAAGGCTGCCGACCGCTTTTTGTACAACCTGGCTGTCAGCCTTCCTTTGCTGCCGCAACAATATCCGCAAAAGCAACTCAATACCCTGCTCGAGCTCAATGGTTCCTACCTGATACATCCCGATTTACACACCCTCTTTCTCTCCCCCGGGCTGCAGTTTATTCCCGGGCGCAGAATACTCTTCGAAGCCAGCTTCCAAATTCCCGTACTCTTCCGGACGCGATTCAACATCATCCATAGCAACCAAACCCGCTATGTCGTCCTGATAGGTACGCGCTTTCTTCTTCATTAAAACTCACTTCCCATGAAATCGTTTTTGAAAAGCACTTCACCGGCCAATTTGCTCTTTGTCCTTTTGGGCCTCTTTTTCTCTATCCTTTCGGCAAATGCCCAAGCGCCTCAGGATGAGCAGCGCGTTTACATCAAGATTGAAATCTTCGGACTGGCCTGCCCCTATTGCGCCTACGGCATGGAGCAGGACCTGCTGCAACTGGCCGGTGTGGAGGAGGTGGATATCCAACTCAAAGAAGGCCTGGCGTACATCTCCACACCTGTCGAGCAGAAGCCTGACAAAAAGGAGATTGCCAAAGTAGTCGAAGACGGAGGCTTTACAGTTGGCAAAATTGAGTACAGCGACAAGCCCTTTGAGTAAAAAGCTGTTCGCACTGCCGGCAGACTTTTTATCTTTGCCGCATGGCAAAGCGCATCTTTGACGTTCTCGCAGCGGGCTCTGCACTCATCGTCCTCTCGCCTCTCTTCCTGCTCTTGGCGCTGAGCGTCGGGCTGAGTTCGAGGGGTGGTGTCTTTTATCGCCAAACCCGCATTGGTCGTCATGGCAAGCCCTTTCAACTGCTCAAATTCCGCAGCATGTACGCCAGGTCAGACCAACAAGGCCTGCTTACCGTGGGCGCCGACAAGCGCATTACGCCTGTGGGGCGTTTCCTGCGCCGCTACAAATTGGATGAGCTCCCTCAGTTGTGGAACATCCTCCGCGGAGATATGAGCATCGTCGGGCCCCGCCCCGAAGTGCCCCGCTATGTGCAACACTACAGCCCCGAGCAGAGAAAAGTCCTCAGCGTTCGTCCGGGGCTTACCGACTATGCTTCCCTCCATTACATAGACGAAGCTGCCGTGCTCGCCCAAAGCGACAATCCCGAAAAAACCTATCTCGAAGAAATCCTCCCTCACAAACTCGAGCTGGGACTGCAATACGTCGAAAAACAAAGCTTACCGGAAGATTTGAAAATCATCTTCCAAACGCTCCGGAAGCTGGTGAAATAGCTGCCTCCCTACACCCTTATCCAAAAGTGAAATCCAATCGCAACATGAAAAGATTCCTGCCCGTTCTTCTTGCCCTTTTGACCTTTGCCGCCTGCAAAAAGAACTACGACCTCTTACACTCCAAATCCGGCTGGCTGAAAAAGTACTTTGAAGAACTCGCCAACTACGACGACATCTACGGCCTGGCTCCCTGGCACGAAGATTTTGACGAGACCTACCTGACCATCAACTCCTCCAAACGCAGCCTGAAGACTTTCCGGGAGCTCATCGCCGACGAGCGTTTCATCTCCGACTGCCAGTTTGAAAACGACAAGCTCGTACCCGTAAGCGGCAAAAAATACTTCGGCGCCTTCCCCGATTTTGGCGGCACGGAAGACACCGTCAGTGCAGCCCGCATAGCTGCTTTCGAAGAGTTGGCCGGCAAAAAAATCGCCTGGGCCTACTTCTCCAACAACTGGCTGGATACGCTCATCTTCCCCACCCAGGCCATCGAGGAAATTCTCTCCGCCGGCACAACGCCCTTCATCCGCCTGCTGACACGCAGCGAATTTGAGGAGTTCAAACCGGACCCGCTCTGGGACCTGCGCGCCCTCATCGCCGGCGACTACGACAACAGCCTCATCGCCTGGGCACAAGCGGCCAAAGCCGTGGCCCATCCCCTGCTCGCGGAGTTCGGCACTGAAGTCAATGGTTCCTGGTTTCCCTGGAATGGCGCCTACTACGGCGCAGGCACCACCGATGGCTACGGAGACCCCGACTATCCCGACGGGCCCGAAATCTTTCGCGATGCTTACCGCCATATCATTGACATCTGTCGCGCCGAAGGCGCCGACAACATCACCTGGTTCTACCACTTCGATGTCCACAGTGATCCGGAAGAATACTGGAATGCACCCCTGCTTTACTATCCGGGCGACGATTACATAGACTGGCTGGGCGTAAGCACCTACGGCCCCATGCTCAAAGGCGAAAAATACCGCGACCTGCGCCCCGAAGAACTCATACAGGATGCCTATGAGGCCCTTCGGGACATATCTCCGGCCAAGCCCTATGCTGTTTTGGAATTTGGGGTGACGGAGTTGTGAAACCTCAAAAAAACCTCGGATTCACATACTCTTCCGCTTCCCCCTGGCCAAAGCTGTAGCGCAACATGGCTTCCACGCTTCCCGAGTTGAAGTCTTTCAAATCCGACAGCGTCAGGTCATAAGAGACGCTGAAGAGGAGTTTGGGAGACAGTTGGGCGGCGATGATGATGTCCAGGGATTCTCCGAAGCCGGTTACGGAAGAGCCTCCGAGGCGGTAGGTCAGGCCGAGGAGATATTTGTTGAGGATGTTGAGGCTGGCGTTGATGTCTGCATCCAAAGGAGCGTTGTTGACGTACTTGAGCAGAATTTGAGGCTGCAGGCTCATCTGATCGTTGAGCACAAAAGAGGCACCACCCATGAGGAAGGCATGAGGAATTTCCTTAGAAATCTCCACATCGCCGGGGGTGGCGAAATCAATGTTGTTTTCCAGCATGCGCGGCACGGAAACCCCCAGATAGAAGTGCTCGCCCTCATAGTAAAAACCCGCTCCGGCATTGAAAATGTACTTTTGCTGACGCACCCTCGGAATGCTCGGGTCCAAATCAATTTGCTGGATGGCGAGGAGACGAGAATCCGTAAAATCGGCTGAAAGCGAACGCAGCGAACCCTGTACACCCAGGCCGAGATAACCATGCCCCAACGGGAAACGATAGGCATAAGCCATGTCGAGGGTGAGGTTTTCGTAAATGCTGATGGTATGGCGCGCAATGTTCATGCCCAGGCCGATGCGCTGATTGGCCAGCGGCAGCGAAAAAGTCAGCACCTGCGTATTAGGCGCCCCCTCTATACCCAGCCACTGGCTGCGCACCACGGCCTGTAAGGTCGGAGCTTCCTGGTTGCCGGCATAACCGGGGTTCAGCGGCTGCTTGTTGTACATGAACTGGGTGTATTGCACCTCCTGCTGCGCTTGTGCCAGCATGGGCAAAAACAACAGGAAAAGTGCAAGGTAGCGTAAGCGAGTCATAATCAAGTGTTTTTCGGTTTGAGGGTTTGTCGCACGGCTTAACGATGTATGATGAGAAATCCGCTTTCGGGCGCTGAACCATCGCCAATCTGTACGACGTAATAATAGGTGCCTGCCGGCAAATCTTCTCCGTTGTACGTACCGCCCCAGTCATTGCGATAAGGCGCTGCGTGGAAGACCTCATCGCCCCATTGGTTGAAGATGGAAACACTGTTGTCGGGATAAACACCGTCTTCTGCCAGACAGGGGATGACAAAAATGTCGTTGTAGCCATCACCATTCGGAGTAATAATGGTCGGTACAATGCACTGGGCATCATTGCCCACGATAAACTCCATCACGGCTTGCGAACATTCACAATCTACAGCACAGAGCTCGTAAATCACTTCATCATTGCCGATAAAAGTGATGTCGGCGCGATAGCGAAACAGGCCATTGCCAAGATCTTCCAGACTGCCATGAGCCGGGCCCTGTAAAATACTGAGGGTATAGCCCGAAGGATATTGGTCGTTGGTCAATGGCGCAATCAATGCTTCGCCGGCGAAGGGCACAACCAGTTGGTCGTCCTCGGCCACGGGTGCATATTTGTAATCCACGTGTATGGTATCCGTAGCATCGGGGCCACAGACGCCGCCGTTGATCGTCCAGAGCAGAATGTTGTCGCCCGGGAACAAGTTGCAAGCGACAGTTTCAGGATCAAAGGGGTCGTCAAAAGTGATGTCCGGATTTGGCGAAAGCCAGGAACCCGTACCCACTGTAGGCTCCATAGCGCTGAGTTGTACGCATCCATTGCCGCACTCGAAGAAATCCATGCCGCCTATGGCGTATTGATCGGCGATTTTCACCGAAATCTCGTCGGTACTCTCACCACAGCCGTTATCGGGCAAAGTCCAATAGAAGATGTACTCATTGCCGGGGACGAAGCCGGAAACCGTGGTGTTGGGATCCTGCGGGTCGGCAATGACAATGCCCAACTGCTCCTGAGCGCTCGTTTGATGCCAATAGCCACTGCCAAATTGTGGCAATTGTGCAGCCAGCTGTACGGCGTTCACCGCACAGGTGTCTATGGAAGGCCCTGCATCCGCCATTTGATCAACGCCCACCGTGACGGTAACTTCGTCGGAGGAATATCCTCCACAAGCTCCGTTCGACAAAGTCCAGCTAAAAGTATAGGAGAAGCCCGGCACCAAACCCGTTATGGAGGTGTTGGGGTCATCAGGATTGGCGATGACGACGCCATTGGGGTCGCCACTGACCAGCTCCCACAGGCCCGTGCCCACCGTAGGGGGCGTGGCATTCATGATCGCAGGCTCATCCTCGCAGGTGTTGAAATCGGGCCCTGCATCTGCCTGATTGGAGGGTATTTGGCTGAAAGATACCGTAGTCGGAATGGAGAACTCGGACTCACAGCCGTTTAAGATGGCCACTACATAGAAGTCGTAAGTGCCTTCCGTATAGCCGCTAAAGTCCGTTACGCTGTACAGCAAAGAGCTGGTTGGCGCCCCTATGGGCAGGAGGTTGGAATCGTACCACTGGTACTCTGCTCCGGCAGTAGCCGTGGCCGGGTCAACCTGTAATATCAACTCGGCATTGGGGTCGTCTATACAGATGGGGCCATTGTTGGAAGCCAAAGGCAATTGCGGCTTGGGCTTGACCACCACATTTGTGGAAACGGGTGCGGAAGTACAGCCGTTTACCGTAACGACCAATACATACGTACCGGTGTTTTCCGTCATCGCCGGAGCGATGATGGGATTGCAGACCGTCGAATTGAACTGCGCGGGCCCCGTCCATTGGAAACTGATGTCGGAGCCGTCCATGCAGTCCGTGCTGAACTGTATGATGTCGCCTTCGCAAACCTCCGTGTCGCTGAATATCTCCGGCTGGGGAATGGGGAACACCTCAATGGGTATGGAGGGCGAGGGGTCGGTGAAGCAGCCATCCACTTCTACATAGAGGAAGTAGTTGCCGGTATAAGTGGTATCTACGGAGTTGAGCGTCAGGCTGGGTACGGAAGTGGGGAAGGTGCCTACGGGCGTTACCCAATAGTAGGTTTCTACCACGCCATTGTACTGGTCCGTACTGGTGAGAATAAACATATCGCCGTCGCAGAAGGGGCCGGGGGCGCTCAACTGCGGCAATTCGGGAGCGGGCAGGATTTCGCCCATGTTCACATTTACTGAAGCGGGGTCGGAGCTACAGCCCTGTTGGTCGGTAACCACCAGGGTATATTCTCCGTTTTGGGCAGAAGTGGCAGCGGGAATGAGGCCGATGCTGTCGGTAGAGACAAAACCTCCCGGGCCCGTCCAGAGAAAATCGTAGTCTTCATTGACGGGGAAGAGCGTGGACATCAGGTGGATGTCGGTGGGCCCTTCCGGGCATTCCGGGGCATCGCTGCTCACGGCTGTGATGGAAGGAGCCTGTAGTACCTCCACTTGTACGCCATCGCTGTTCGTACAGCCGGCAGCAGAAGTGATGGTTACGGTATAAGTACCCGCTACGGGCTGAATGGAGAGGCTGGAGCCGGTAAAGGTGCTTCCTCCCGGGCCGCTCCACTCGTAGATGGCGCCGTTGATTTCGTTGACGGACAGCTCCAGCGACTCATTGTCGCAAACGGGGCTGTTGGAAGTGATGGCCACATTCGGCAGGTTTTCCACATACACAAAGGTGGGATCAGAGACCTCCGACTGGCAGATGTTGTCTAAGAGCTGTACGGTCCATTCGCCGGCTTGCGCCAAACTGACGTTTTCCAGAACCAGGAAGTTCGTATCCGTAACATAGGTTTGGAACTGCGGGCTGGTCCATACATAGGAAGTTACGCCGGTGATGTTGGTCATCAGGGTAACGGTATCGCCGAGGCAGGCGGGCGTGCTTGCCGTGGTGCTGTTGTTGATCAGCGGTTTGTCGGGCGTGTCCAGTACATTGACGATGGTGAAGGCCGGCTCCGAGGCACAGCCGTTTTCATAGACGATGAGTTGGTAGGTGCCATCGTGAACAAAGGCCACCGGATCTATGGCCGGCGGCAATTGGTCGGTAGAGGAAAAGCCGTTGGGCCCCGTCCATTGGTAGGTGATGTTCGGACCGGAGACGAAGGTACCTAACTGCAGCAGGCCGCCTTCGCAGATGTTTAAGAGGGTGTCCATGACAGAGGCCTCGGGTTGTCCGGTAATGCTTGTGCATACGGAAGCAGAGGGATTCGAGGGGCAGCCGTTGCGCAGGACGACGACGTAATAGCAACTGTCGCCGGCCATGTGCGGCCCGGGTATGGTCAAAGAGGGCACCATGGTGGTCGCAATCTGGGTTCCATTTGGCGCAAGCCCGCTAAACCACAAATACTCCAGCGAAACGCTGCCTGGCGGAGGCGTCGTACTCAATACGATGTCCTCGTCATAGCAGTGCATGTTGGCATTGATGGAGATGTCGGCCGTGAAAGGCAGGTCGTCAATGGCCACCTGCACTTCGCCCGTAGAGGAACAGCCCGTGAGACCTTCGATGGTGAGGGTGTAGGTGCCTGCATCATCTATGGTTGCACCGTAGATGACGGGATTCTCCTCTGTGGAAGAGAAGCCGTTGGGCCCCGTCCATTGGTAGAGATAGACGTTGTTGCCCGGGGCATAGGGCGGGTTGGCAAAGAGGTAAAGCGTATCGCTGCCACAGGCTCCGATGAAATAATCGGGCTGCGGCGCTTCGCCCTCTACCCTGACCAGCGCCTGGCAGGTGTCGCTGTTGGCAGCGGCATCCATGACGATGAGGTCAACGGTGAGGGTGTCGCCGATCATGTCGCAGGTGATGAGATTGGGCTGTACGAACATGGTATCTATGGCGCAGTTGTCCACGCTGCCGAGGTCTATGGATTGGGGCGAAATGGTGTCCGTAACCAGGCCCGAGGGGTTGATGTACACGATGGAACCTCCGCAGGAGGCCTGAGGCGCCTCAGTGTCTATCACCTCAATCTCATAAGAACAGGTATCGGCATTGCCCGCGAGGTCTTCAAGCACGTAATGCACGGTGGTAATGCCCTGGTTGAGCGTATGCTCCGGCGGCAGCAGAGTCGTCAACTGCGTGGGCGGAATGGAGGTGGCGCCGTCTGTATAATACACAGGCGTAAGCACTTCGTAGTCAAAGCGCGCCTGAATGGTGCTGTGTAAATCGGGAGCGCCGTTTTGATTGACATTGCCCGGTATGCAGGGATTGATGCCTATGCCGGGAGGCGAAGGCACGGGAAAATCCGTATTCGACAGGGCGACAATGGGTATGAACCCACTCTGTGCCCAGGTATTGAAGGTGGCCGCAGGGATGCTGAAGGTTGCTGTGAGCAGGTTGTTGCAATCGCCGGCCGTAACATGAGGCTGCCCGACCTCCGTCGTGCCCAGAGGCGTAAAAGTGGGGTCGTAAATGGTAAAGTATTCCCCCGGCTCATCCACATCGCCGAGAATTTCTATGGTCAGCGTTACTGTACCGGAGGCAGCAGGCGGCAGGCCGGCAAAGAGGAAGGACTGGTCTTCGGCCAGCACTTCATCTAAGTTGGGGTCGTAGGTGAAGGTGATATAGGCATTGTTGATGTCGGGCTGCGTTTGGCTCACCAGGGTCGTCAGGCCGCAGTTGTCGGAGACGTTGACGAAGAGCGGCAGCTCTGTATTGGCAGAGCAACTGCCCGGGTCGGTGGGCACCGTCTGATTGGCAGGGCAGATGAGCACGGGAGCTTCGTCGTCTTCTACGGTGATGTTGAAAGAGACGGAAGACTCATTCCCTGTGCAATCGCTGACGTAATAAGTTACATTGCTGGTGCCAAGCGGGAAGACCTCCACAGGCGGAGCATTCGGGTCAATGGGTTGGCGGGGGTTGCCGTCCACGCTGTACTCGTAAGTGAGTCCGTCGGGCATGATGGCCTGATAGCTCAGAGTGGCTTCGGCAGTGCTGTTGCCACAGATGTCGTTGATGGAAAACTCGCCTCCCTGGAAGGGCGGGTCATAGGCAACGAGAGAAATTTCCACCAGGCCGTCGGCCGCCCAGTCGTTGAAGACAGCCATGGGTATGGTAAAATCCGTGATGGAGCTGTCACACTGCTGGGCGGAGAGGTTGGTCTGGCCGAGCAGGGAGCCGTCTTCGCCATAGACGAGGAAGTACTCCGTGGGTTGCTCTGCATCTGCGTTTTGCAGGTTGATGGTGAGCGTAACGTCCGAGGTAGCCATGGTCGGCGGGGCCGCTACCGGAATCTGAAAAAGCACGGGGTCCACGATGACCTCAAGGGAATCGCCCGGGCCGGCAGTGATGGGCATGAGCTGGCTCACATTTGGCGAAAGCTGAAGGATGCTGCAATCTTCCGTAACCGGCAAGGGGCTCATGGTCAGGGCTGCTTCGCAAACGCCAGGGTCGGTGCCTATGGTCGTGTCTTGTGGCATTACCAAAAAGACCGGCGCCAGGGTATCCAGCACCGTGAAGGTCGCCATACTGGTGTCGGCATTTCCGCACTCATCCATGACGATGAAACGGACGTCCTGAGTGGTAAATACACCTGCCGGATAGCCCTGGCAAGAGGCAGGCAAAGAGGGCGGCATGCTGCCATCTGCATTTTCCAACTGCCAGACGAGCAGGCTGTCGGGCGTACAGACGTCGCCGGCCACAGCTTGTGCCAGATTGTTGAGCCAGTCGTTAAAACTTTGATCCATATCCTGGCTGCAGTCTATGGTCATGTCTTGCGGCTGCTGGGTGAATACCGGAGGCAGGGTGTCTTTGACGTAAATGATTTGCAGGAAACTGTCCACATTGGCGCATCCGTCCTGGACGTACCAGGTGCGCTCAATGGTATAGGTATTTTGGCAAACTACGTCGGTGATGTTGCTCTGGTAGAAAGTGGTAATGGTCGTATCGCACTGGTCCATCAGATCGGTGGGCTGCCCCGTGATGTTGAGGTTGCCGGCGTCCACGCAATCCAGATAAAGGGTGTCGGGGGGCGGTGTAAATGAAGGCGCTATCGTATCCCGCACCATGATGGTTTGCACAGCGCTGGCGGAGTTGTTACACACATCGGTAACGGTCCAGGTGCGCAGGATGTCGTAATTCTGGCTGCAAGACTGCACCACCATGCTGTCCGAAAAGGTGATGGTGAAATCAGCACTGCAATTGTCGGTAATCATAGCCGGCAGCAAATTGCCGGTAGAAGCGGTGTCCGTAGGAGCGCCGCATGCGAGCAGGGTGTCCGGCGGTGCGGAGAAAACGGGGGGCTCCAAATCTACAATGGAAATCACCTGCGTGGCCATGCTTTGATTGCCACAGGTATCGGAGGCCGTCCAGGTGCGCGTAATGATATAGGTGTAGTCTGAGCAGGCCCCGGTATTGGTCTGGTTGCTGTTTTCCTGAAAGACCACACTCGGTGCAGCGTTGCAATTGTCGGTAGCCGTAACGGCTGCTGCCGGAGGGATGGGCTCCGAACAACTGATCACCGTATCTGCCGGCACGCCCATGAGCACGGGAGGCACTGTATCTA
>JALVES010000029.1 GCA_027030635.1 Saprospiraceae bacterium
TAAAGAGAAGCGCTTTGCGGGCGGTTTTTTTTTTAACGAAATATGTCTGATCCAGATGAAAAATTATGAAGTAACCTTCATCGTTGACTCCGTGCTGTCGGGAGACCAAATCAAAGCGACGGCTCAGGCATACGTCGAGTTCCTCAAAGAGAGGGGGTGCCGGATCGTCCACATAGACGAGATGGGGCTTCGCCAGTTGGCTTATCCCATCAAGAAGCGCACTACCGGCGTATATTACTGTATTGAATTTGAAGCCCCTACGGGTGCGTTGATTGCTGATTTGGAGCTGCAGATGCGCCGCGATGAGCGCCTGTTGCGCTTCCTCACCGTCAAATTGGACAAGTACGGGGTGAAGTACAACAAGGACAAGCGCGAAGGCCGCATCGGCAAGAAGAAAAAGAAGGAGGAGGCCGCTGCCGAAAAGGCTCCTGAGGCCAAACCCAAGGCTGAAGCCGCGGAAGCTCCCAAGGCCGAAGCAGCGCCTGCAGCCACGGAAACGGCTACGGCCGAAGAGGAGTAACCCCCAATTGTTTCATTTCAAAATGCAGTAAATCATGGCAACCAGAGACCAGATAAAATTTCTGAGCAACCCCAATATCGGCAAACGCAAAAAGAAGTATTGCCGCTTCCGCCGCTACGGCATCAAGTACATTGACTATAAGGACCCCGATTTCCTCCTTCAATTTGTCAATGAGCAGGGCAAGATTCTGCCCCGCCGCATCACGGGCAACTCCCTGAAGTATCAGCGTCGCATAGCCACGGCCGTTAAGCGTGCCCGTCACCTGGCGCTCATGCCCTATGTGGCCGACTTGCTGAAGTAAGCAGGCGGGCAGATGCCCGCGAAACGCAATCCCGTTTGTTTAGACTTAAAAGCTACATGACATGGAAGTCATTTTGTTGCAAGACATAGATAAAGTAGGCGGTAAGTTCGAACTCGTCAAAGTGAAAGACGGGTATGGCCGCAACTACCTCATCCCTCAAGGCCTCGCCATCATCGCCAACAGCGGTAACCTCAAGCGCCTCGAGGAATTCAAGCGCCGCGAGCAGGCCAAACTGGCCCGCGAACTGCACCAGGTGCAGGAGCTGGCCGAAAAACTCAAAGACACCGTGCTCAGGATTCCGGCCAAAGCCGGCGTCAGCGGTAAGATCTTTGGCAGCGTAACCAGCGTCCAGATCGCCGCCGCTCTGCGCGAAACCCTGGGCGTGGAAATCGAAAGGCGTAAAATCAAAATGCCCGAAGAGGTCAAAAACCTCGGCACTTATACCGCCGTGCTGGAATTGCATCCCGATGTGGATACTACCGCGACCTTTGAGGTGTTTGCCGAATAAAAACCACGCCTGATGTTGTTGTACTCAACACGAACTGAAAAGGTAAGTAAGCGCAGCTTGCTTACCTTTTTTATCATACTCTGCGCCCTGAACTTCGCCGGCGCACAGAAAAATGCCCTCGGCCCGGAGTTTCAGGCCTATCCCACCGGTCTGCTTCCCGGCCTGCACTACGAGCGGGCATTGGCTTCGGAGCAGTGGGCCATCTCCCTGCGCCTCGGCGCCAACCTCTTTGACCACAGAGATTTTGGCCCGCATTTGTCCGAAAAAGGCAAGGGCTTTGGGCTCAGCCTGGGCATGAACTACCATCTGCACGGCTTTTCGCAAAACGGCCTTTATTTCGGCCTGCGCACGGATGCCTGGCGCAATGTGGTGCATTGGATAGATGTACTGCCCCAGGATGACATAGAAAGCGGCACCACCCGCATTTTGGTGTTGCAGCCGACGGCGCTTGCCGGCTGGCAGTTGGGAGGCGGGCAGTGGAAGTTCCGCTTCGATGCGGGCTTTGGCTTCGAAATCAACGTCATCACCGAGGGCGAACCCACGGGCCAGGGAGCCATCTTCCTGCTCGGCTTATCTGCCTTGCGAACTTTCTGACTACAGGCCTTTTTTGGGGGGGGCACTACCAGTCTTTGTCGGATTTGTTGTGCGTACCCTTGAATTTGCGTTTGCCCTTTTGCACCTTCATTTCTTCTTCCTGCATGATGCGCAGCAGTTGCAGGGCTTCTTCGCGGGTTAGTTTTTTCCCTGCCCGGGCCTGCCCTTCTTGGGCTTGTCCGGCTTGTTGTTGATTCTGTTGTTGTTGGCCTTGCTGCCCTTCTTGCCCCTCTTGTTCCTGCTGCTGTTCCTGTTGTTTTTGTCGGTTTTGCTCTTGTTGTTCTTGGCCTTGTTGCTGTTGCTGCTGGTTTTGGTTTTCTTGTTCCTGCTGTTGTTGCTGTTGGTCTTTTTTCTCCTGCTCTTGTTGTTCCTCGTCTTGTTGCTGTTCGTCTTGTTGTTCCTGCTGTTCTTTGTCCTGCTGTTCGTCTTGTTGCTCCTGCTCCTGTTTTTGTTGTTGTTCTTTCAGTTTTCGCAGGCTTTGGGCGAGGTTGTAGGCGGCATCGGGGTAGCCGGGCTGTCTTCTCAATACTTCTTTAAAGGCTTCTGCGGCCTCTTCATATTTTCCGAGGGCATAAAAAGTATTGCCGAGGTTGAAGAGGGCTTGGGTTTGGAGTTTGTCGGAGCCGTTTTGGAAGGCGTTTTGATAGGCTTTGAGGGCTTCCTGGTAGCGTTGTTGGAGGTAGAGGGCATTGCCGAGGTTGTAGAGTTCACGTGGCAGGTATTGTTGCAGTCTGCTGCTGTCGGTGGCATAAGTGGTGGTATCGTGAAAGATGGCTTTGCGGTAGTTTTCTTCGGCCAGGGTCCAGTCGTTTTGGGCATAGGCTTTGTCTGCCGTGCGTAGATACGCATGGGTAAGGGGTTGTGCGAAGCTCTGTGCCGGCATCAGGAGGTTTGCGAGGCAAAGGCCGGCGGCGAGGGCAGCGAGGCGGATGTTCATCTTCATTTTTTTCTCCAGGGCAAGAGGCTGTGCAGCAAGAGGCTGCCGAGGGCCAGTGCGACGAAAAAGAGGTAATAGCTTTTGCGCTCGGTATAAGAACGCTCTTCGGTGATTTTTCGTTCCAGTTTGCGCAATTGTTCGGCGACTTTTTTAGCTACGGCATCGGTGTCACCGCTGAGCAGGAAGTAGCTGCCTTTGGCCGTGCGGGCAATTTTCCTGAGATTTTCCTCTTCGAGGCGGGTAATGACGGGCTGGCCTGTCCGGTCGAGCAGGATGCCGCGATTTCCGCGTGAGTCCGTCACATAGATGCTGCCGCCCTTTGGAGTGCCCACGCCTACGGTGATGATGACGATGCCGTCTTTTCCTGCCTTTTTGGCGAGCTGCAGGGTTTCTTCATCGTGGGTTTCTCCGTCGGAGATGATGACGAGGGCGCGCGCGCGTTCGTTTTCGGGATCGTAGGATTGCATGGCCAGTTCGATGGCATCGGCGATGGCTGTTCCCTGCTGGTCGGTCATGTCGGTATTGGCCGTTTTGAGTAGCAGTTGGGCCATTTGGTAGTCGTTGCTCAGGGGCATTTGCACGAAGGCCCCTCCGGCAAAGACGATGAGTCCTATGCGATCGCCTGTCAGTTCATCTATGAGCCTTTCGGCAAATTTTCGCCCGCGCTCAATGCGATTGGGAGGCACATCATTGGCCATCATGCTGCGGGAGATGTCGAGAGCGATAAAGACGTCGGCGCTTTTGCCTTGTCGCTGTACTTTTCGCATACCCCATTGCGGATTGGCCCAGGCAATGGCGAGGGAGCCCAGAGCCAACAGCAGCAGGGCTGCCTTGAGCTTGCGCCGGGCGGGCGCATAGCCCGGCATCAGTTTTTTGACGGTTTGGGGATTGCCGAGGGCTTTCAGCTTCTGCTGCCGGCGGCCTTCGGCCCGCAGGAAAATCAGAAAGAGCAGTACCACTATCCAGAGGGCGTGCAAGTGTTCGGGATGCTCGAATTGAAACATGTCTTTTTACTTTTCCCTTACCGTTACAAAGAAAAGCAATTTTTCCAGCGATTCGCGTGCGGCATTTTCGGGAAAGTTTTTCAGTATGGCCAGGGCCTCGTCGCGAAATCGCATCATCACCTCCCGGGCGTAATCCAAGCCTCCCCGTTCCTGCACGAAGGCGATAACTTCGGCCACCTTGCGCTTGTTTTCATGGTGGCGTCGGATGATCTTTTTGTAGTGTCTCTGCTCCTTGGGCGAGGCCTGGCGCAGGGCATAAATGAGCGGCAAAGTGAGCTTCTTCTCCTTGATGTCTATGCCCAGCGGCTTGCCCACATCCTTGTCGCCAAAGTCAAACAAGTCGTCGCGAATCTGAAAAGCCATGCCCATTTTTTCGCCAAACTCGTGCATTTGCTCCACCTCCTCCTGAGAGGCGCCTGCCGTAGAGGCTCCAATGGCACAGGCCGCCGCAATCAGCGAAGCCGTCTTTCCGCGGATGATCCTGAAGTAGGTCTCTTCTTCAATATCCAACATGCGGGTTTTTTCGATTTGCAGCAACTCGCCTTCGCTCATCTCCTTGATAGCGCGCGAGAGCAGCTCCAGGCTGTCGTGCTGCTTGTCTTCCAGTGCGAGCAGCAGCCCCTTGGAGAGCAGGTAGTCGCCCACCAAAACCGCGATTTTGTTCTTCCACAGCGCATTGATGGAGAAAAAGCCCCGCCGCTTGTCGGCCTCGTCCACCACATCGTCGTGTACCAGCGTGGCCGTGTGGAGCAATTCCACCAGCGAGGCGCCGGTATAAGAAGATTCGGAGATTTCTTCGCCATAGAGTTTGGCACAAAGCAGCACCAGCAAAGGCCGTATCTGCTTCCCCTTGCGCTTGACGATGTAAAAGGTAATGCGGTCCAATAAGGGCACATGGCTGCGCATAGACTCCTTGAAACGCTGCTCAAAGAGCTCGAGCTCAGTAGCTATGGGTGCTTTGATGTCCGAGAGCTTGTTGGCCATATCAAAGGACGCCCGTTTGCGTGGGCGTTTTGGAATTCCGGCGCAAGATAGGGAATTGTTGGCGGTTGAAAATCGGTTGAATCGGCAGAATCGGTTGAATTGGGGAAATCGGTTGAATCGGGGAAATCGGGGGAATCGGGGGCTGGTTTATCGTGTATCGTGTATCGTTTATCGTTGAGCGTTTAGTGTTTAGCGTTTAGCGTTTAGTTGGGCGGGCTTCAGCCCGTCAATCAGTACCGCGTGCTTTAGCGCGCGTACGATACTGACGATGAACGTAACGAACGTAACGAGCGTGATGAACGTAACGAACGTGATGAACGTGATGAACGTGATGAACGTAACGAACGTAACGAACGTAACGAACGTGATGCCTCTCTCCGATCCCCGAGCTGGAGCGGAAGCGGAAGATCGGGGAGCGGATCGAACGTGATGAACGTAACGAGCGTAACGAGCGTAACGAACGTGATGAACGTGATGGACGTGACAATTGTACCTCAGCCATGCTTGGAAACGAGCTCAAGCCCGTAAGGAGGCGGCTGAGCTCTGTCGAAGCCCGATATATTCTGGCTCGCGGCGTAAGCCCGAGGTCGCGGAGCCGGGCGTTTGTCTGGAGACGGGCTTCTTAGCGTCTTTTTGGCCGAATCTTGCAGAGGAAAATAGCTATGGACGTTGAATTACACTTTCTAAGAGAGCCCTATGCTCTTCGCGTTTT
>JALVES010000030.1 GCA_027030635.1 Saprospiraceae bacterium
TCATGAGTTGGTCATTTTGCAGCCATAGGGGGCCATGCACTGCCGCACACGGCCCCTTTCGGCAAGGGTTTAGGTGTCTATGGGCTGCATAATCGGCCAAGAGAGGCGATGCGGGGTGTTTTTTTCAACGAATGGCAAACTCTACTCAACGAAAAGCAAAAAGGGCAGAGGTGCAATATCATACACCTCTACCCTTTAACCGGTAACTTAAGCCCACATATTAGGGCCCTCAGTGCCTGCCTACCCTAAGCCTTCCCCCTCAACATCAGCTTCCAATACATAAACGGAAGCATGTACTTTTTCAGCAGCCACATGGCATAGCTGTCTTTGCCGGTATCGAAGAATTTGGAGAGCAGCGGGTCGGAATCGCGCACATTGTCGTACTTAAATTCCGCCAGCAACATGCGGCCGTAGCCCGTAACGATGGGGCAGGAGGAATAACCCTCATAGCGGGCCGTAAGCGGCTTGCCGTGCATGAATGCCCGGAGGTTTTCCACCAGCACGGGAGCCTGCTTGCGCACGGCAGCGCCGGTCTTGGCCGTAGGGAGTGCAGCCACATCACCGAGGGAAAAGACGTTGGGATAGCGCTTGTGCTGCAAGGTGTAAATATCCACCTCTACCCAGCCCTTATCGGGGCCTTCCTGAACGGCGAGCTTGGAGTTCATGATGAAATCCGGAGCCGACTGCGGTGGGGCGAGGTGCAACATTTCAAAGGGGAGAGAAACCCGATTGTCGCCCGCATCCTCATAGCCCATGTCGTTTTTGAAGTTGTAGAACAACTTGTCTTTGTCGTTCTCCATAAGCTCAAAGTAGATCTTGTGTCCGGGCCCGTCAATCTTCACCGGCTTGTGGAAGAAAAAGAGCGAGATGTCTTTCTCCGTAACAATTTCCATCAGGCGGTCTTTGAAAGGGTCCACGCCAAAGATGACCGAGCCGGGCGTGGCAAAGGCTACGCGGGACTTGTCTTTCAGGCCATGCCGGGCAATGTAATCGGCAGTCAGATACATGATCTTCTGGGGCGCACCACCACACTTGATGGGGGTAGCCGGCTGCGTAAAGACGGCATTGCCGCCTTTGAAGGATTGCAGCACTTTCCAGGTGTATTTGGAGTCTATGTAGTTGCTGCAAACGTTGTTTTTGCCCATGGTCTCAGCCAGGCCTTCAATCCAACTCAGACGATACTGCACACCCGGGCAGACGATGAGATAGTCATAGGTCATTTCTTCCCCCGACTTGGTCCTGACCTTGTTGTTGTCGGGGTCCACCTCCGTTACATAATCTTTCACCCAGCTTGCACCGCGCGGGATGTAGTCCCTTGTATTCCCCACGGTTTTTTCATACTTGTAGGCACCCCCGCCCACGAGCGTCCAGGCCGGTTGGTAGTAATGCTTTTCGGAGGGGTCTATGAGCACCACATCTAATTTGCGGTCTTTGTTCAACAGACGTGCGGCCGTAGTGATGCCGGCCGTTCCGGCTCCAATGATAACGATTTGATGGTGAGCCATGATGGTTTTGTTTTTTGTTTTCAAAAAAGGATTCTTACCGCATATTTAATGCGGCAATTTGTTTCTCAGCAGGCCATACACAAAAGTGCCCAGCATGGCACTGGCCAGAAAAACGACCAAGACCGTATATCCCGCGCCGAGGAGGATGAACATCGGCCCCGGGCACACACCGGCCATAGCCCATCCCAGGCCGAAGATGATGCCGCCAAAAATATAGCGCTTGTACTGAGGTGCCTTGGGAGGCACATTCAACTCCTGGCCTTTAATGTTGTGTAAGTGCAGGCGCTTGATGAGCTGCTCGCCCACGATGCCAAAGGCCACAGCAGAAAAAATGATGCCGTACATGTGAAAAGACTGAAAGTGGAACATCTCAAAGATGCGAAACCAGGAAACGGCCTCAGACTTGTACAAGGTCATCCCAAAAAGAAAGCCGATAACGATATATTTGAAGAATCTCATGGTTGCGAATTTCTAATGTTGGAAGAAAGCAGTTAACCAACGTCTCTGACGCTACAGGCTGAACAGGTAAGGGAAAATCAGGTAGGTCATAATAAGCCCTCCCGTAAAGAAGCCTATGACCGCGATCAGAGACGGCAGTTGTAAACTGGCAAGGCCACTGATGGCGTGGCCGGAAGTGCAGCCGCCCGCATAGCGAGCGCCAAAGCCAATCAAAAAGCCACCGCCTACGATGATGATGAAGCCCTTCAGCGTAAAGAGCGATTCCCAGGTGTAAAACTCAGGCACCAGAGGCACCTTCCCCACTTCGTAGTTCATTCCCAAAGCGCGCAGACTGTCCACGGTAGCTGCCGATACGTGGGCAATGTTGCCCTCTGCTCCGGCAAAGTATTGCGAAGTCATGTAGCCTCCAAACATTGCGCCGAGGACGACCATGAGGTTCCAGCCGTCGCGCGTCCAGTCGTAATCGAAAAAATCGGCAAACTTGCCGGCGCCTTCCGCCGCGCACATGGTGCGCAAATTGGCAGAAATACCCAGTTCTTTGCCAAAAAACATCAGCGCAAACATGATAAATGCAATCATAAAGCCCGCAAGCCACCACGGCCAGGGCTGGCTGATGAAGTCTTTCACTTGCAGCAGGAAGTCTAACATATTTCAACGATTTTGTGGTCTGATCTGACAAAATGCCCGGCACCGTACTATGCCCGTTGGCACCCTAAAGGTGGCCGGAGCGAGTATTTCCAACAATGACCTTTATCAGCCCGAAGAGTGATTTTCATCCGCCTGACAGCAATAAAAAAACGGGGGCAATGCCCCCGTTTTTTTATTGTATTTGCAGATGTGCGCCAGCCGTTCGCTCAGGCGTCTTCAGCAACAACTCGTACTGCCCTTTACACAGCGGCGGCAAACTCAGTTGAGCAGGCTCTGCTCCTCCACCCAGCATCAGGCTGGTGTGCAAGACCTCTTTGCCCGCCATGTCGTAAAGCAGGCAGTCCACCTGTTGCCGTTGCTCCAGCGCGGGCCAGGAAACCTGTAGCTCCGTCCGGGCAGGATTTGGCGAAAGCCCCAACTCATCCCGGACAGGAGACACTTCTTTTACATGGACGAGCGGGCGGCTGCCCGTACCAAACCACACGCCCCAATGGCCGCCATACACAAAATCCTGCGGGGTACCCGAGGCCGTAATCTTATCGGCATTCAAATCAATGATACTGATCTGCAAATCAGCCCCATACCGATCAAAAATCAGCGCTCCATCGTCTATGCTGTAGTTTGGATAGCCCAGGGTGTTGTTTTGCAAAATCGTACCCACATCCCCCGTCTCCAGGTTGACGCCGAGCAAATAGTACTCCGTACCAAAACTCTGATCAAGGAAATCAAGGGAAATGATGTAGGGGCTGTTTTTCGAGAAGGCCGGATTGCCCACGCTGCTGTTTTCGGGAAGGGCATTGAAGAGTTTGTTGATAAAACCGTCGCCAAAGCTGTTGCTGCTCTTGTCCCAAACCCTGATGAAGCTGATGTCCCAGTAATCAATGCCGCCGGCGAGGACGTTATAGGCATCGTACATGATGTACTCGCCCGAATAATCCCACTCCAGCACATCGGCATACTGCACGTCGTAGGTAATCGTACCGCCACTGGTAGGCGTGTAAAGCGTAAAAGTCTGGCCCTGTGAGGTGTTGTAGTCGTACACAAAAATGCTGTTGTCGTAATCTGTCGTCAGCGCGGCGATTTTGGAGCCGTCTTTAGATACAGCAATGTTCCTCCAAATAGTTTGGGGGTTGTTCTCGAGGTAATACTCCTCATACAGGCCCGTATTTTGATTCAGGATCAAAGCCCTCAAAGTCTGATCGGCAGCGACAAACACGATGGCCGAGCCGTCATCCGTAACGCTGGGGCGGCTCAGGATCGAAGTCGTACTCAACTGCGGAAAATTCTGCCCGTCGTACAGATAGATGCCCACATCGCTCAAATCCGTGAGCAGGATATAATCCGCCCCCGGGTTGGTTTGCAAATCGCCCGGGCCGGAGGAACCGCCGCCACCGCCGGTGATGCCCACCTGGTCAAAAGCCGATGCTGCCGCATTGGCCTCCGAAGAGCCCGCGCCGTACAAATCCTCCGCAGCCTGGATAACAGCCAAACGACAATCAATGAACTGAGAAGAAGCCGTGAGGTACTGCGTCAAAGCCCGGTAATAAACCTGCTCGGCCTTGCTGTTGCCGACGGAGGTGGCAAAGAGGTAAAAAGCCTTATTTGGTATGCCGCTGTTCACATGCACCCCGCCATTGTCATTTTGGGCATTGACAGGCAGGTTTTGGTACTCGCTCATGTGTGCCGGTTGCCAGCCCGGATCATTCGGGCCGCTGCCGCCATTGTGCGGATTCGACATGTCGCGCAGCGCACCACTGGTAAAAATAGCCGTATTCACCACGTCTTCGCCGAGGAGCCAGTTGGCAGGGTCTATCATCACGCCGAAGACGTCGGCGAAGCTCTCGTTCAAAGCGCCCGATTGGGCTTCGTAAATCAAGTTGGCCGTGCTGCCAATAACGCCATGCGTCATCTCGTGCCCGCCCACATCCAGGGACTTGCAGAGAGGCGCTGAAAAAGCCTGGTTGCCATTGCCGTAAAACATGGCCGTACCGCTCCAAAAGGCATTGTCCATGCCCGAGCCATCCGTCTCGCTGACGTTGATGAGGGAAATGACATTGCCCCCCTGGCCGTTGATGGAATTTCTGCCAAATTTGTTGAAGTAATATTCAAAAGCAGTTTCCGCATTGTAGTGCGCAGATACGGAGGTGGGGTTATTCCATTGGTTGTTGCCCGTCGTTACATGCGAGACGGTAAAATTGCCGTTTTGCGGATTGGTGTTTTGCGCGTTCAGGGTCCAAATCACGCCGGCGGGTTCATCGGGCAGATTGGAGGCTGCGGCACTGTACATATCCCGCGAGGCGTCTATCATGTAATAGGTGCCGGAGAGCTCATAGACGTGCAGCGTGCGGGTGATGCCTTTTAAATCCGTGGCCATAGCAGTTACGGGGCCGGGCGGAAGTAAGGCAGAAGGCGAACGACTTACGGAACACGACTGCTTGTTGCCGGCAGGCTCCTCTTCGGCATCGGGCAACTCATATATGCCTTTCGGCAAAAACGAGCAAGAGCGTTTATAGCTGTGCAACAGAGCTCCGGACTGCGCATCCACAAAAAACACATAGCGTTCGAGGGCATTTGGCGAAAGCTCAATTTTCCAGCACAGCAGCGGGGCAGACTCATCTTGCATGGATGTAGCGCCTTTCGGCAAATAAATTTGCGGGGCAAAGATCACGAGCTCGGCTTCGTCTTCCTCGCGGAGGTAACCGGGCAGGTTGGCAGGAGAAAACGCTGTATAAGCTTCTACGGCATGTCTTGCCAGGGAGAGGGCGCTTTCGAGGGTAATCTGCGGCTGCACACTCAGGCCGGAGGGCGTGGGCAGATAACGGCCATTCATGGCGAAGACCTCGCCCTCGCGGGCGTGTAAGACGAGCTCGGAGGCGTAAACCGGCACGCCCTGATAAAACTGCTTGTAGCGCAAATGCTCCATACCCAACTCATCGGTATTGCGCTTTTGAAGGACGAACTCCGTCTCCGGGTCGGTCGTGCCCATGCGTTCGGCATTCATTTGGAGGAAGTACATGGCCTGGGTCTCCACTTCCTCCCGGCGCACATCGCGCGGCAATTGCCCTTTGACGAATATGGGCAAGCCCCGCTCATCGCGAGCCACAACCTGCATGTAGCCGGTCGAAGCCGGACGCTGCAGGGCCGGCAGGGTCTGTGCCGGCAAAGGAGCCGTAAAACGGGGCTGCGTGGCACGACGCAAATCCACGGCAGGATGAAAATTTTCAGGAGAAAAGCCCGTAGGCTGTATCTGTGCAGGGGCTTGGGGCTTCTGGGCTATGATGCTGCCCGCCCACAATGTCAGGACGAAAAGAGCATAAAAAAAACGCATAACAATTGGGGTTTAGTGATTAGAACAGCCTGAACGACAACACCCCAAAGATAAGAAAAATAAAAAAGCCGCTCCGATTTGCCCGAAGCGGCTTTGCAGACCCACCAGGACTCGAACCTGGACTGACGGAACCAAAATCCGGAGTGCTACCATTACACCATGGGTCTAAGCCATCTTGCATCCTAAGAATGCGGGTGCAAAGATATGAACTTTCTGTTTTTTGTGCAAATTTTTTTTGGTTTTTTGCTTTGGAGTTCAAAAGTCCGCTCCCCGATCTTCCGCTTTGGCTCCAGCTCGGGGATCGGAGATGGGCTGTTTTTCAAGCCACCCGCACTTCCTTGGGCCTTTGGCCTGCTTTGAGTTGGTAAAAGAGGTCTTCTTTGTTCAGGATGTCGTACAGCCACTCGTGGTAGGCTGCAAAGTCGGGCAGGTTGTTGTGGCCGGCACCTTCGATGGAGATCAGGCAGGTCCATTCGGGATTGACTTTGAGCAGCATCTCGCTTTGCTTGTGGGGGATGAGTCTGTCTCTGGTACCGTGTAAAATGAAGATGGGGAATTTGATCAACTTGATGTACTGGTCCGTGCGAATCTTATAGCGCTGCAGCAGCTTCAAGGGCAGAAAGAAACCGTAGCGGCGGATGTTGTACAGGAAGCTGTAGTAGGGAGAGTCGAGGATCAGCATCCGGGGCCTGTTCCAGGAGGCTATGCGGGCGGCGATGCCGCTGCCGAGGGAGCGGCCATAGAGCACGATGTCCTTTTCGTCATAGCGCTCGGCCAGCCACTTATAGACCAATTGGGCATCGCTGAAGAGGGTGGTCTCCGTCCGCTTGCCGCGACTCTTACCAAAGCCCCGATAATCAATCATAAAAAAGTCATAGCCCTTGCTGACAAAATCTTTGGCAAACTTGCCCCAGCCCTTCACGCTGCGGGAATTGCCCTTCAGGTAAAAGACCACGCCTTTGGAGTTGGGCACCCGAAAGTAAATGCCGTTGATCACGCCGCCATCCTCCATCTCAAAGTCCACTTCCTGAAAGGGAAAGGGGTAGCGATACTGAAAATCCCGCGGCAGGATCTCCGGCCGGAAGAAAAAATAGTGCTGGAAAAAGTAAAACAGCAAGGCCAAGGCCAGATAAACGACGGCGATGATTCCCGGTATGTACATCCAGCTCATAGGCAGTTGTTTGGAGTGGTGCATTTGCCTGCGGCAAATGGCTTATGGCTTCAAAAATAGTATTTTTTAGCTTACCCCACCCCCAGCCACTCCAAAGTATTGTCCCGAAAGATGGCCTGTGTGGTTTCGGGGGGCAGGTCTGAGTCTTCGATGAAGGCGCCTATGGTGAGGTCGCCGAGGGGGAAGGGGTAGTCGGAGCCGAGGGTTACGCGCTTGGGGCCGACGAGATCGAGGATGTATTTCAGCATTTTGATGTCGTGAGTGATGCAGTCCACCCAGAAGTGGCCGAGGTAGGAGCGGGGGGGCTTGTCGTTGTCTATGGCGACCAGGTCGGGGCGGCAGTTAAAGCCGTGCTGTACGCGGCCTATGGTGGGGAGGAAAGAGCCTCCGGCATGGGCAAAATTGACGCGCAGGCGGGGGAGGCGCTCAAAGACCCCGCCAAAGATCATGGAGCATATCGCGCGTGAGGTTTCGGCAGGCATGCCCACCAGCCAGGGGAGCCAGTACTTTTCCATGGAGTGGAAGCCCATCATGTTCCAGGGATGTACAAAGACGGCCATATCCAGCTCTTCACAGGCCTGGAAGATGGGGAAAAACTCCGGCTCGCTGAGGTTTTTGTCGTTGATGTTGGAGCCTATTTGTATGCCTCGCAAACCGATTTCCCTGCAGCGCTGCAACTCCCGTATGGCCGTATCTGCATCCTGCATGGGTATGGTGCCGAGGCCGAGATAGCGGCCCGGATACTCCTGCACCAGGCCCGCGATATGGTCGTTGAGGAAGCGGGAGAGCTCGAGGCAATCCTGGGGCTTTGCCCAGTAGGAGAACATGACCGGCACGGTACAAACCACCTGCGTTTGGGTGCCGTGCTCTTCGTATTCCCTCATGCGCAACTCGGGGTCCCAGCAATTGGCCTCAATTTCGCGGAAGAACTTTTCGCCCTTCATCATGCGGGCCCTTCCCGGCTTGTGGTGTACCAGATGGATGAAATCTCCATAGCCAAATTTTTCCGCGAACCTGGGGAGCTTTTCCGGCAGAATGTGGGTGTGCATGTCTATTTTCTCCATATCCCTGAATTTTTGATGGAGCAAATAAACAAAAAAAGCGGCGCTTTCGGATGAAAGCGCCGCTTCTCGTTCTATTATTTGGCGAAAGCCAAAGAGCTTATCCTTCCAAGGCAGCAGCGCCGCCCACAATTTCGGACAATTCTTTGGTGATGGCTTCCTGGCGGGCCTTGTTGTAGCTGATGCGCAGTTCGCGCAGCAACTCATCGGCGTTTTCGGAGGCCTTGTCCATGGCAGTCATGCGGGCGCCGTGCTCGGAAGCATGGGTATCCAGCATGTACTTGTGGAAGTTCATGCGCAGGATACTCGGGATGAGATGCTCCAGCAATTGCTCCTGGTCGGGCTCGAAGATGTAGTCGGCTCTCTTTTTACCGGCATCTTCCTCTTCATCGAGCTCGATTTTCGGTACCGGCAGGAAGGTTTCCGTCATCGGGTACTGCATGGCAGCATTGCGGAAGTGGGCATAGACTACGGAGATGTGGTCGTAGGTGCCGTCTTCAAAAGCCTGCATCAGGCGGTCAGCTATGGGAGCTACCTGGTCGAAACGCAGGTCGTTGAAGAGGTCCACATAATCGTCAATGATCTCACAGTCGGCATAGCGCTTTTTGAAGAAGTCATACCCTTTTTTCCCGATACAGAGGATGCTCAACTTTCCTTCGGCCCGAAAGCCGGGATATTGTTCATCTATGCAGCGCACGGCTGCCTTGATGATGTTGCTGTTGAAGGCACCGCAAAGGCCGCGGCTGGAGGTTACCACCACGAGGCAGGCGCGGTCTGTTACTTTGCGCTCTTTGCCATAAGACAAATCCACTGAGCCATCTAAGTTGGAGAGGATGTTGCGCAACATCTCGTCCATCTTATTGGCATAGGGACGCATGTCCTGAATGGCCGATTGTGCCTTGCGCAGCTTGGCTGCAGACACCATTTTCATGGCGCTGGTGATCTGCCGCGTGTTTTTCACCGAGGCGATTCTCTCGCGTACCTCTTTTAAGTTTGCCATAAGTTATGCTTCTTAGGCGTTGCCGCACAGCGGCAGCGCTGCACTTTTGTTCTTGTTACTTGTACTGCAAGCTCATTTGTTTTGCCAGCGTTTCCAATTGCTCGAGGTCTTCCTTTTCCAGCTTACCGCTGCGGAAGCGATCCAGGATATCGGAATGCTGTTGCTCCAGGGTAGCGAGGAAGGCGTGCTCAAACTCCTGCACTTTTTCCACGGGCACATCCATGAGCAGGCCTTTCGTTCCGAGGTAGATGATGGCGATTTGCTTCTCCACGGGCACCGGCGAGTATTGCGGTTGCTTGAGGATTTCCACGTTGCGCTTACCTTTTTCGAGTACGGCCTGGGTGGCAGCGTCGAGGTCGGAGCCGAATTTGGCGAAAGCCGCCAATTCTTCATACTGTGCCTGGGCGAGTTTGAGGGTACCGGCGACCTTTTTCATGGATTTGATCTGGGCCGAACCACCCACACGGCTTACGGAGATACCCACGTTGATGGCGGGGCGCACGCCGGCGTTGAAGAGGTTGGATTCGAGGAAGATCTGGCCGTCGGTAATGGAGATGACGTTGGTCGGGATATAAGCGGAGACGTCTCCGGCCTGCGTCTCAATGATGGGCAGGGCCGTCAGGGAGCCGCCGCCTTTGACGAGCGGATTGCCGTTTTCGTCTTTGGCATTTTTCAGGCTTTCCGGCAGGTCGTTCATCTTGCGGGCGATCTCATCGTTGGCGATGATTTTGGCTGCGCGCTCGAGCAGGCGCGAGTGCAGGTAGAAGACGTCGCCCGGATAGGCTTCGCGGCCCGGCGGGCGGCGCAGCAGCAGCGAGACCTCGCGATAAGCCACGGCCTGCTTAGACAGATCGTCGTAAATGATCAGCGCCGGGCGGCCTGTATCGCGGAAGAACTCTCCTATGCAGGCGCCGGCGAACGGTGCCAGGTATTGCAGCGGAGCCGGATCGGAAGCCGAAGCAGAGACGATGATGGTGTAATCCATGGCGCCGTACTCTTCGAGGGTGCGGGCTACCTGGGCTACTGTAGAGGCCTTTTGGCCGGAAGCTACGTAGATGCAGTAAACCGGCTCGCCCTTTTCATAGAACTCGCGCTGATTGATGATGGTATCTATGGCGATGGCGGTCTTACCTGTTTGGCGGTCGCCGATGATGAGCTCGCGCTGTCCGCGGCCGATGGGGATCATGGCGTCAATGGCCTTGATACCCGTTTGCAGCGGCTCGCTTACCGGCTGGCGGAAGATCACGCCGGGGGCCTTGCGCTCAAGGGGCATTTGGTATTTGGTACCCTCAATGGGGCCCTTGCCGTCAATGGGCTGCCCGAGGGGGTTGACTACGCGTCCGACATAGCCTTCGCCCACCTCAATGGAAGCGATGCGGCCGGTGCGCTTCACGCGGGAGCCTTCTTTGATGCCCTCGCCTTCCCCGAGCAGTACCACGCCCACGTTGTCCTCCTCGAGGTTGAGGACGATGGCACGGTCGCCGTTGTCGAATTCGACCAACTCGCCGGCCTGGGCGTTGTTCAGTCCGTAAATGCGGGCGATACCGTCACCTACCTGCAGGACGGTACCCGTTTCTTCCAGCTCGGCAGCCGTGCTTACGCCGGCCAGTTGCTGTTTGATAATCGCTGATATTTCATCTGGTTTTACATCCACCATGGCGGTATAATTTAAAGGTGTTTTTGTCTAAGTCTGCACTCCTGTCTTAGTGCGCAATGATTTTTGATACGTACAGGTTGTCTTCGAAGGCCTTGCGCAACTGCTCCAAGCGGCGGCGCACACTGGCATCATAGACCGTGCCGTCGAATTCCAGTACAAAACCTCCCAGCAGAGAGGGGTCTGTTTTGGTTTCCATTTCCACATGCTCTTCTACTTTACCTGCTTCCTTCAGCTTCCGGCTGATCTCCTGAATCACAGCCTCCGGCAGCGGCTTGGCAGAGCGCAGCAACACGCTGCTGATGTGTTTGCTCTTGCGGTATTGCAACTCAAATTCGGCAGTGATGGCCGGCAGGTACTTCTCGCGCCCTTTGCGGGCCAGCACTTCGAAGAAGTGCATCGTCAGCGGGTCAAAAACCTGGCCGAAGCCCTGCTTCACCACAGCCATTTTCTTATCGGCTTTGACGACGGGGCTCTTCATCAGTTGCTCCAGCTCTCGCGTCTCCTTCATGGCCTTGCGAAAGGCCTGCAAATCTTCGCGCACGCGATCCAGTTTATCCATTTCCCCGGCCAGGGAAATCAGCGATTTGGCGTAGCGCGAGGCGATTCTTTGTACGGACATAGTCGGTATGTTTTTGTGCGCTCAGGCTTTTGCTTAGTTCAACTCCATTTCGTTCACCAACTTCTCTACAAACTCCACTTGCTGTGCATCCGAAGCCAGGTCTTTTTCGAGCACTTTGGCAGCCACTTCGAGGGCGATGGAGCCTACCTGGTTTTTCAGCTCGATAATGGCTCCCGTTTTCATGTTTTCGATTTGCTCCTTAGCGGTGGAGATGATGCGGCGGGCTTCTTCTTTGGCCTGTTCGCGGGCTTCGGAGATGATGGAGTCTTTGGCGGCTTTGGCTTGCGCCAAAATTTGCGTGCGCTCCTCCTGGGCCTGAGCGAGGAGGTCCTCGTTTTGGGCCTGCAGCTGTTGCATTTCCTCGCGCACACGCTTGGCTTCGTCAAGCGAGCGCTGAATGCCTTCTTCGCGCTCTTTCATCATGTTGGCGATCATTCTGATGATGCCTCGACCGACAGTGAGCCAAAAGGCTACGAAGATAACTATGGTCCAAAACAACAGGCCCGGCTCGGGGCGTATGACGGTAAAACCTGATAAGAACATGGCGTCCATTTGTTTCTGTCTTTTTTGCTTTGGCAGGCTGTTTGCTGCCTTTTTACAATA
Source organism: Saprospiraceae bacterium (assembly GCA_027030635.1). Lineage (GTDB taxonomy): Bacteria > Bacteroidota > Bacteroidia > Chitinophagales > Saprospiraceae > WGBN01. The sequence goes on from JALVES010000030.1 coordinate 12,052, forward strand.
ATCTGGCGTAAAGAGTGTTTTAGTGCCAGAGTGAGGGGCAGAGGCCAACCGCCTCCGCGCCCTTCACTTTTTCGTGCGGACTTTGCGTCTGCGCAATTAGCCCAACCAACCCAATACCACAGCGATGAGGGCAACACCCTCGATCAAGGCAGCGGTAAGGATCATGTTGGCGCGAATGTCACCCACAGCCTCAGGCTGACGGGCGATGGCATCCATGGCGCGACCACCGATTTGACCAATGCCGACGCCGGCACCCAAAACGGCCAAACCAAGTCCAAGAGCAGTTATTGATCCGGTCATGATTCAAAATGTTTGTGTAAAAAAAATCTTATAGTTCGTTTGGCTTTCGCCAAATGTTACTTTCTCTTTAATGCGCTTCCTGGGTGGCATCGCCCAGGTAAGAAGCAGCAAGCAGGGTAAATACAAAAGCCTGAATGAGAGCTACCAGCACCTCAATGGCCATCATAAAGCCATTCAACACAAAAGCTGAAAAGATTCCGGCTGTTGCTCCGGCTATGCTTTCGCCCATTTTGCCAAAGATGAAGATCAGGCCCACGAAGCTGATCAATACAACGTGGCCCGCCGTGATGTTGGCAAACAAACGCAGCATGAGGGTAAAAGGCTTAATGAGCAGACCCAGCATCTCCACCGGAGTAAGGATGACCTTCACCCAGGCAGGTACGCCCGGCATCCAAAATACGTGCTCCCAGTAGTGCTTGTTGGCCGAAGTGTAAACCCTGAAGGCCGTAACCAATGCCAGGCCTGCCGTGGCGCTGATGTTGCCGGTTACATTGCCCGAACCCGGGAAGAAAGGTATCTGCCCGATGAGGTTCAATGCCAGGATGAAGAAAAACAGGGAAATCAAAAAGGGCATGTAGCGAAAGTAGTGCTTGCCGATAAAAGGCTTGGCCACTTCTTCCTGGATAAACATGATCATCAACTCTACCAAATTCTGCAAACCGGTAGGCGCCATGCCCTGACGCTTTTGATAGGCCTTGCGTACTGAGACAAACATCCAGCCCAACAGGAAAAAGACCAAAAGCATGGTGAAGACGTTCTTCGTAATCGAAAAGTCGTAAAACGAAGTCGGCCCTCCGCCGGTAAAGCCCCCGTCCCAGGTCGTCTTAGCCTCCAGCTCATAGCACTGCCCCTTGTAAACGATGGCGGGGTGCTTCTCCCCTTCGTGCTCTGTTTCTGACACGCAATCCACCTGAACTTCTTCGGCGGGGAAATGCTCATCGGCCACTCTGTACACCACGCCCTCCACCAAGACATAGCGATTGATGGCCTTGCGGCCATTGCCGTGGTTGTGTTTGTAATCGAAGCGAGACGACATCATCACATCCCACTTGCCGCCCTGGCGGTCGTAGAGCATCACAGGCAAAGGGAAGTAAATATCCCCCCAGATGTGAAAGGCATTGGCATCGCCAATGTGGTGGAAGGCTACAGCGGCCACATCAAACTCGCCTTCTTCCTTTGGCTCGCAAGAGCAGGTAGCGTGATGGGCTTCGCCTTCCTGAGCGTGCTCTTCCGTAGCGGCCTCTGCTTCGTGAGCAGCTGCCGTATGCTGTCCTCCTTCGTGCTGAGCCCACAGCGGCCAGCTCAAAGCGAGCATCAGGCATGTCAGAATTCCTGTCGTACGAATGCGCATGTACCTCTATATTTAAGCGGCAAAAAACAGTTTCCTCACCGCAAATTCTTCGATTCAGGGAAGTTATTTCATTTGGCGAAAGCCAAATAAATGCCCCCCTTTCAGAAAATCGGGGCAAAGGTATGACTAATTCTTCATACTAAGTACATCCGCAAAAAAGATTTTTAGTGGGAAGCGTAAAGGGCAGATTAAAAATTGAAGCGGAGGTCGAAACTCAGGCTGTTCATCCAGATGCGATCGCGGAATAGCGTTTCATTAGGCAGCTCAAGAATTCTCATATAAGACTGTATGCGATAGCCTGTTGTCAATTCTACAGTATTGCTTCTTTTGGTAAAAAACAACACCCCGAGGGAAGGATGAATTAGCCAGGAGCCGATATAACGAGCCATCTGTGACCTTTCAAGAGGTGCGGGCACATTATACCCCAGTTGGAATTTCCAAGAAACAGGCAGGTAAGTTTTTTGTGGATGAGTTGATTTGCCATAAGCATAAGAAAAAGAGCCTCCGGCCTCCACAAAAACGGGAATTAACAGTACCCGATAGTGCAAAGAGGGCTCGCTTCCAAAACCTATACCTACGCCTAACTCTGGTGAAAAGCGATAGCCTTCGCTGCATGAAATGCCGAGAAAGATGCGATAGCTTCGATAATTAAAGCTGTTTTTCTCAGCCCCCATCATGCGAAAAACTGTAGAAAAATACCATCCCTGCTTGCGCAATATCCGGCCATTGGGCAAAAGCATCCACTCATTGGCGGAAGGCAGAATACTTGCCACCTCTTCAGCCGGCAGTTTCAACAACACCCCACTGACCAACAGCAACTCCAAGCTGTCTCCAGCCAGACTGTCCACTTTTTGGCAGACTAATACGCCTCCGGAATTCTTCAAATACACCAAGCTGGAGCCCGATTCAGCTCCCTTTTGAGCGCCGGAAAACGGCAAAAACACCAAAAGGAAAAGCAAAATCAGGCTCCACCGGTAAATACGGGTCATAGCAAAAAAGCTCACTATTGTATTTTGACAGGCAGGTAACTCACAAGATTTAGTTCATCGCCCTCTGCATAACTGTACTGATAAAACCCATCAGCGCCAATAACCAGGACTAAGGAGAACTCCGGCGACAAGGCAATGACATCAAAAGCGTTAATGTCTTTTTCCGTTAGAAGAGGCAATTCGCCATCTCTCACCTCTGACGCATCAAAGCGTTTAAAGCCATACTTGCCATCGCAGAGAAACAAATCCGGCCCTTTTACAGCCAGCCCATGAGGGTTGCCCATGGGAAAACTGTGTAGCAACTTCGGATTAAAGATGTCAGAAACATCCACTACATCCAACTGATTGCTATAGCCCTCGCAGGTGTTGCCATCACGCAGCGTAATGTAAGCCAGCGTGCCCTCCACATAAACAGGATCGCAAGCCCGTGCATGCGCAAAACCCGAAATCAAAGAAGGCGCTGCCGGATCTTCATTGCTGTAAACGTACATGCCGCTTTCTGAGCCGATAAAGAGGAATTTCCCTGCGGGGAAAATGGTTTCTATGTTGCTGCCCACGTAAACGTCATACACTTTTTCCGGCTGGAGAGGCTGCGCCAGGGAAAAGACATTCAAATTCCACTTATCAATCACGTACAAATAATCCGCCACCACAGCATAGCGGGCCATACTGCCACCTATGCCTGTGCCTCCGGAATTGCCAAGAGAAGAAGCTGCAACCTCACTTCCTGCACTAAAAAAGTAAGCACCCTGTGCATCCATATCTATGCTCTCTGTAAACATAACAGGCCGCCCGTCACTTAACCAGACCAATCGCTCTTCGTCATAGCAATCCACATATTTAGTAACGGGTGTTTCCGTAAATCCCACCAACAATTTTCCATCTTCCTGATTCATGCCGAAAGGCCGGAAAGCATTTTCCTGGCGCCCGACGACCTGTAAGGTGTTCAGGTCTATGATCAGCAGATCGGTATAGATGTTGGCATACAATAAACCATTATAAACAGCCATATTTTCATTGCCCGGAAGCTTGAGAAAAGCCTCCTGGACGGGGAAATACGGATTGCTGTTGTCTATGATATGTATGCCCTTTTTCAGCTCATTGACAAAAAGGAGGTCTCCATAGTAATAAATCCTACCCGGATTTTCCATGCTTCGGGGCGCTTCTACTTCAAGAGTAGAGGCGTGAATTTCTTCAGGACTTAGATAGATCGGGTTTACTTCGATGTAGCTCATCTTGCGGCTGCAGGAATCTTTAAAGCAACCGCTGAAGAAAGGAGAGAGCAAAGCAACTAAGAAAAATGCGGAAAGAACTCTCATAAGAACCATTTTGCGTTAAAAAATCAATTCTGATCATTATACCCAATACTCATAAAGCGTTTTGGGGAAACAAACTCTTCGAGCCATAGTCTTAGGTGATTAGGACACCCAAGCGACTTCGTTTCGGGTATAAAACGCACAAAGGGCTTTTTTAAGCTGCTTTAACAAATGTTAAAAAAGCACCTCTGCCAGAAACTCACTCGATGACTCTGCTCCAAAGCAGCTCTCCTGCAGAGTTTTTCACCTCAATGGTGAGCTTGCGGGCTTCACGCGGGCCGCTGACAGAGAGGATGGCGTAATTGCGCTCGAACACTGCCGTACCCTCTACGCGCAGGGCATTCTCCTGGTCTTTGTAAACGGAGTGGCCGGAGGTGAGAGGAGAGACTGTGAGGTCATAGACCTCTATGCCGGCCTCATTGGTGTAGCGGCTCAGCTCGGAGAAATGGCGATCGCCGGTGAGGAAGACGACGTTTTCGATGCCTTCGGCAGCGATGCGGGAGAGCAGGCGTTGGCGTTCTTTGGGGCAAATGTTGATGTAGGTTTCGTGATGTTTTTCCGTCGTCAGCACCTGACCGCCTATGGCAATCATTTTGAAAGAGGCCTGACTGTTGACCAGGGCCTCGATCAACCAATTGAGTTGTTCTTCGCCCAATATGGTGCAATCGCAGGTCTTGCAGTCGTTGGGAGAGCGGAAGTAGCGGTTGTCGAGCAGGAAGAAATCCAGATCGCCCCACTGAAAAAAAGTGGTGGTGCCGTGCTGCCCGTCCAACCCGTAAGTGGGGTTGGCCCAAAAGAGTTGGAAGACCTCTCGAGACCGGTCTTTGTGGATAAAACTGCGGTCGGAATTGTTGGGCCCGTAATCGTGATCGTCCCAGATGGCGTAGTTGTGGGTATGTGCCAGCAGCGGCTGCATTTCCCGCACGGAGCGCGTATGCGTGTAGCGCTTGATCATGGATGAGCGCGCAAACCAATCCACCTCGCGCAAGTAAACATTATCGCCCAGCCACAGCATAAACTCGGGCTTGTCGCGGTCTATAGACTTAAAAATGTAGTAGTCGCCTCCGTAGCTGTTGCCCGGGCGGTCGTATTTTTCTTCATTGATATAGGCACAACTGCCAATGGCAAAGCGAAAATCGGGCGGGTCGGTACGCCACTGCCATAGGGTCTGAGTGCGGAAAGTGCAGGGGTAGGGCAGCTTTACGGCCTCCTCATTGATGTAGAGGCGGTAGTTGTAAACACCGCCGGGCTCCAACTCATCGGCAATGAGGTGAGCTGTAAAGCCCGTTTCCCTTTGCGTCTGCACGGCAGGCGTGAAAAACTTTTCTCTGCTGCCTTGCTGCCAATAGGCAATTTTTACGGAGGCAGCCTCGGTGGTTTGCACCCAAATCATCACTTCTCGCATTTCGGAATAACCCAACATGGGGCCTGCCTGCAACAGAGATTTTTGGGCAGACAGGGGGGTGAGGAGGAGGATTAGGAGGAGTGTCGGGATGTGGTGTAGAGGTTTCATGGGGC
>JALVES010000031.1 GCA_027030635.1 Saprospiraceae bacterium
ATTTTTTTGTGAAGTGATTCTCAACGACAAAGATACACAAAAACGGGGATATTGGAGGGTGTTTAGAAAACTGTGTCAAAAAATGCTAATTTTGACCTATGAAAAAGCAAACCCAAACCACCAGTCCACAGCCAAAGCTTGAGGAATTGATTCCGAATGAAGCTTACCGTACAACGATTTTAAAGCGTTTGTATGAAGGAGACCCTATTCTGGGAGAAAATGGGATTTTTACTGAGCTGCTTCAGGCGTTTGTAAATGCGGCTTTAGAAGGAGAAATAGAGGCGCATTTGGCAAAAGAGAGAGCTAATGGAAGTGCGAACCGGCGAAACGGCTTAAAGCGAAAAAAACTTCGAACAGCAAGCGGCCCCATAGAGATTGTGACGCCCCGGGATCGCGAGGGCACTTTTGATCCCAAATTGGTAGGCAAATGGGATAGAGAGCTGAATACAGGCTTAGACGAGATCATTATCGGGCTGTATGCTAAAGGGTTCTCTGTAAACGATGTTCGCAACCATTTAGAACAGATTTATGGACTGGAAGTCAGCACAGCAACGATCAGTACCGTAACGGACAAAGTCTTGGACAAGGTCTTGGAATGGCAGCAGCGTCCATTAGACCCCTGCTATTCGATAATTTACCTGGATGCCCTGCATTATAAGATTAGGGAAGATGGTAAAATAAAGACTAAAGCCACTTACGTGGTTTTTGGAGTCACAGTAGAAGGTGAACGTGATGTACTGGGGCTCTATCAGGGCTTTGGCTCAGAAGGAGCCGGCGAATGGGGCTTGATTTTAGAAGACCTGAGACGGCGTGGAGTTGAAGAGGTTCTTTTCTTCTGTGTGGATGGATTAAAGGGTTTTAGTGAGGTTATTGAGCAAGTGTATCCCCATGCTCTTGTGCAGCGCTGTATAGTGCATATGATTCGCAATTCCACACGTTTTGTCAGCTACATGGAACGTAGAGCGATTTGCAGGGATTTAGCCAAGATATACAAAGCAGCCAACAGAGAGCAGGCAGCTCTTGCCTTGGAAAAGTTCGGGGAAACCTGGGACAAAAAATACCCGAAAATAAAGCAGAGTTGGCTTGAAGCATGGGATGATTTAATGGTCTTCATGGACTATCCTGAAGCTATCAGACGCATGATTTACACGACTAATCCGGTAGAAGCCCTTCATCGTATTTTACGAAAAGTAACCAAGACAAAAGGAGCATGGAGCAACGATAAAGGGCTGTTCAAGCAGTTGTTCCTGGCCATCACTTACCATGAAAAAAGTTGGAAACGCAAAGCCCATAGCTGGGCGAAAGTACAGCACGCTTTGGTGGAGAAATTTGGAGAGAGGTACGAAAAGTGGTTAGTAAAGTGAAGTGGATGTAAGCCCGTAAAACAACTGCCATAAGCCATGAATGTCATGTGCTTGCCAACAGCAATAGCTAAAAATGAGTTTCCCACAAAATTAACAACTTCAATTTCAGGGAGCTCAAGAAAGGCTCCCTAAAATTGAAGTGTGAATTTGTGGAAAACTCGGTTGAAGCAATTGCCAAACTTGCAGCGATTTACCGGCTCCAAAACCTTCTTTACAATGAAACCCTTGACACTTTGCAAAGAATCCCTATATTTGGGGAATGGAAACGAAAAAGAGCATGAGTTGCTCTAAATTGTGAACCCTGACACAGTTTTTCTAACACTCCCGCGTAGGATGGGGCATAACGAACGTGATGAACGTAACGAACGTAACGAACGTGATGAACGTAACGATCGTAGCCCAATCATATCTGGATGTGGACTAAACTCACCACGGCGCCCACGGGGTTCACGGGGTGTTCACGGAGAGGTCATTTCCCATTCTCCATTTTCAATTTTCAATTTTCAATTCTCCATTTGCCATTCTCCATTCTCCAATTCCACCAATTCCACCGCTTCCACCGCTTCCACCAAAAAAAAATTGCTTTTAATAAAAAATCCCCTTAACTTTGTCGCAGCACTGCATCCAAATAAACAAAGTAAAGCGCCGGAGCTGTGATTTTACAGCCCGCAGAAAGACCGACAAAGCCAAAATCCCGTGAGCGAAAGCAGGCGACGACCTGCGCAAAAGCAAAGGGTTTGTACTTGCAAACCTGAAGAAAAAAGGCGGCCGCCTTTTATTGTGTCCACGCTGCTTGTCGTGGAGCAGGGGTGTTTTGCCCCTGATTTTCAGGGCAGGTGGTGATTTTTAAACCTGTTAAACCGATTTAATCATGAAACGCTTTTCTTTTTTGGTAGCCTTCCTCTTTTTTTGGATAGGTATGAGCCGTGCTCAAGATTGCAGTACTTTAGAATTTACAATTGCCCATGCTACAGACCCTCTTAACATTAGTTGTTCAACAGGGGGGGGGTAATGATTGCTTCCGCCTGAGTTTTCCCGTTTACTTTTTTGACCCTTCTGCAGCCCCCGGCACTACCATAGAGGTGCAGAACTTACAGATTAGTGGGACAGTATCAGAGGGCGTCGTGAATGAAGAGATGTCAGACAACTGTGCCTCAAACTTCAATGTTGCCGTCAGTGCAGATGGTTTGTCCTTTACTTATACGCAATCTGTACCCAACCTGACAGTGCCGGTCAATCATGAGAGTGCGAATGCCATAATCCTGTTTGAAGTAGTCGTAGAGGCAAAGCCGGGAGCTTTAGTTGATCTTGATATAAGCGAGGTGTCTTTTACGTATTCCACTACACAGACTACCTGCTCGCTCCCTCAATCTGCGATTAACAAGGAGGAGTTTAACGGCCATACCATGTCCACGCCCGCTGCCTGCACCAATGCGAATTGGGAACTGGGCTTTGGAGATGTTGACCAGGACTATGGTAGTACACACATCACAGAGATTGTTCCTGTTACCTTTTCCGAGAACCTCGACGTAGAGGAGATTGACTTTCAGATCACGATTACGGATTTGAACGGTACTTTAGAGAGCGTTGAGGTGGAATCTGGTATTTCAGCGATTGTGTTTTCAGTTGAATCTCTGGGCAGCAACGCGTATCGGGTCTATGCCCACGGAGCGGCGGGTACCATCTCTTTGTCTTCTACCGAACATGTTGGTGAAATCTATCTGCATCGCCCATCTTTGGACAATGTGGCCATAGATGTAGAGTTGTCGTATGATTATGCCCGCATACATGCGGTGGCCGGCGAGTGCTGTTCACCGGTGGTCAATCCCGGGCCGGGGGATACGCCATATTCCGTGCAGGTGGCCGGTCAGGATTACTGCAGCAGCGATTTTCGGGTGGAGATCGTGCCCATAGCGCCGTCTCCTTCTGCGGCGGCCTGTACTCCAGCTTCTATGCTTGCAGATTATATCGTCAGCGTCTGGAATGATGGAGCTGTGGATATGGACTTTGATTTTTACAATTTGGAAATCAAGTTTTTGCTGACGCAGGGAGAGAGCCTGAGTGTCGTTTCGTATGATGCGCCTCTTTGCAGCAATTCTTGTTCCGGCACACCCTGTTTTAATATAGACCCTGTGCAGGATAAAGTGAGTTATGTTTATTGTACGCAGGGAGGCCCCTTTACTTTGCATGCCGGCAGTGAGCTCAGTTTTGTCGTCCGTGTAGAGGGCGGGCCGGATGACTGTGTGTCCGGCGCCTACTTTCGGGATGCTCGTTTAGGTGTGATGAGCAGCGGAGATATTTGTGCGCCGATGGCAACCAATTCTGCGGGAACTTTTTGCTTTATTCCCAATGGCCCCATAGAAGGCTTGATCGCAAAAGAGAATGGAGAGGGAGTTGAAGATGTGAAAGTCAGTTTTATCAATTTGGTATCCAATGGCTTTCCTCCGCCGGATTGTTCGGCTACCTTTGAGAATGCCCTGCATACGGGGTCTGTGGAAGATGAATGCGGTCGTTATCATTTTTGTTCCTCTTGTGAGGGCGGGTACCACATTGTGCCATCCAAAGAGGACAATCCGCTTTGCGGTGTGACGACTTTGGATATGGTGTATATTACACGCCATATTTTGGGGATTGCTCTTTTGGATAGTCCGTATAAAATGATAGCAGCAGATGCGAATGATTCACACTCTATATCCACGCTGGATTTGGTCGTGATTCAAAAGTTGATTTTGCTGATTTACGAAGATTTTCCGGATAATTCTTCCTGGCGGTTTGTAGATGCGTCTTATGATTTTCCGGATCCGAGCAATCCATGGTCAGAGTCTTTTCCGGAAAGCGTTTACGTGGACCCGTATGATGCATCCCAGCATTATTCAGTTGATTTTGTAGCCGTAAAGATCGGCGATGTCAACCTGAGTTGTCAGGTCTGTGGCAATGGCATGTTGGAAGAGCAGATTGCGACAGGCAAAATCACTTCTTACATAGACAATCAGAGCTCTTACCAGGCAGGAGATACGGTTTCTTTGCCGTTTTATGTGAAAGATTTTGCAAGTTTCAATTCCTATCAGATGGGTATAGGGTTTGACACAGATTACCTGAGCTATGCTTCCGTGGAATCGGCTGATTTAGGAGGTGTTGCTGCAACGGAAGGCGATGATTTTAATGTAGATGCAGCGGGAGGCAAGATACGCACCTTGTGGTACGATGACCAGGGTGGAGTCAAGAGTCTGCAAGACGGAGACGCCTTGTTCCGATTGAAATTCGTCGCTAATACTGCGATCAGCGATTTGACGGGTAAGATATGGCTGGCTGACAGCATCCTTGGCAACTGGGCCTATGACGACAGTGGCGTCCGCCACCTGTTTGATTTCAGGTATTGGGACGGAGTGAATTTTAATACTGCACAGGGTTCGCCCTCTTTAAAATACCATTTGCAAATAGCTCCAAATCCCTTCAGGGATGAAGTGCGCGTAAGTGTTCAACTGAATCAGGCAGAGGAGCTCGTTCCCGTCAGGATGTTGCTGTATGATCTTTCGGGTCGGCTTTTGTGGCAGGAGGAACGTAAGTTGCTTGCAGAAGGCATGTATGACTGGATTTTGCCTTTCGGCAAATATCGTCCCGGCATTTATCTATTGCGTGTAGAGTGTTGTGGAGAGGTGAGTTATCATCGCCTGATGAAGCAATAGCAGGCTGAAAGAAAGCAGGTGTGCATTTCGGCCACCTGCTTTCTCTGTCTTCTATGTAGAATTCACTTCCAAATCCCAAAATGATGCGATCTTTTATTTTCATACTTTGTTTTTTGAGTTTCCCTTTTGCCCTTCTGTTTTCTCAAACCCGTTGGTACGTGGCAGCAGATGCCTCGGGTACACAGACGGGGCTTAGCTGGGAAGATGCCTTTGTGGACTTGCAGGATGCTTTGGGTGTGGCTGTTTACGGAGATGAGATTTGGGTGGCGCAAGGGGTCTATTACCCCACATCCGGTACAGATGAGGCGGTGAGTTTTGTTTTGCCCCAGGGGGTAAAGATCTATGGGGGCTTTTGTGGCAGCGAGCAGCACTTGTGGGAGAGGGAGTCGGATGCCTGTGAGACCGTGTTGAGTGGAGACATAGGCGAGGCGGGAGTGATGGAAGACAATGTGAAGACGATTATGTATATAGAGAATCCGGACTCCAACAACCTCTTGGACGGCCTGGTTTTCAGGGATGGTTATGCGGATGGTGAGGATGAATATTACATTCCTCCGCCTGAAAATGCAGGAGGCGCCATTTATTGTTTTCGCAGCGATACTTTGATTTCTTTTAAGTTGAATTTACATGACTGCACCTTTGAAAACAATTGGGCAAATAATAAAGGAGGGGCCTTGTTTGTGACAGGTGTTAATTTGAAAAAGCCGATGGATGTGTTGATTGAAGACTGCCTTTTTCAGGGGAACGGAGTAGATACCATAGGAGATGCTATTGAGAATTTACAAAGAGGTGGGGGGGGCATAGGTATTTTTCCTCCCGGAAAAGACGTCTTGATAAAAAGAACTTCTTTTGTTCATAATTTTGCTTATGGATTTGGTGCCGCTTTAGTGATAAATCCTCGATATTTAACTCAGGGAGTTGCTACAGTCTGGATAGACAGTTGTCTGTTTGAGAACAATGTGTGCTTAAATCAGAGTGCAAATGCATTTGGTACTACATATGGGCCTGGAAGTGTTTACATAGAGGCGGAGCCTGCTGATCTTATAGATTTCCGCCTTAGCCACAGCACTTTTCGCTACAATCAGGGCCCTTATTGCAGTGGCTTGAGTTTCTATTTCAACGAGCATTCTGAGGATTCCTGCATAGTAGTGATTGAAGACAATGTATTTGAGGGGAATGAAAATAATTCTTTGTATTTTTACAAATTAGCTTTTTTAACTCCTCCGAGAGATTTGGAAGTGATTATTCGAAACAACTACTTCTCGAATAACAGCCGGGATATAGGTCTGGTGCGTTTTGAAGCGAGCATTTACGGAAACGTTTTTGAGGAATACAGTTATAGTGGCGGTATTTTGAAAATGCAGGATATGCAGGGGTATTATGAAGAGCCTTTGGGAGATTCTTCTTTGTTGCGGTTTTACAACAATACCTGCTATGGGAGTTGGAACAACTTGTTTTATCTGCAGGGCCAACCCAACGGTTATTCTTATCTGGAGCTTGAAAACAATCTTTTGCTGGGTGGTTCAGGAGAGCCCTGGGCAAGCTTGGCTACTTTTGAGGTTTATGGTGATTTGGACCATTTGTTCAATATGAAAGTGTCTCACAATTTGATGAGTTTTCCTGATTCGACCTTTATAGCCGATGCGGATTACGAGGATTTGGTGATAGGGCCGGGCATGCAGTACGGCATAGAGGATGCAGATTTGTGGAATCCGCCGGAGGGAGATTTTCGCTTGCGCCCCTGCTCTCCGGCAGTGAATGCGGGGAGCAATGAGGTGTGGTCGGGCAGTGCCTTTTTGCAAGATTTTTCCGGTTCACCCCGCATACAAGACGGGGTAGTAGATTTGGGCGCTTATGAGACAGACAGCATAGAATTTGAGCTATCGTGGTGGAACGATGCGAGTTGTGCCTCGGCGCCTGATGGCGGGGCCTTGTTTAGTGCAGGCAATTATTGCGATGATGTTTTTCCGGGCTACGAGCTGAGTTGGGATGGGGGCAGTGTTCAAAACAGCTTATGGGTGGATGGCCTGTTGCCCGGAGCTTATCATTTTACTTTGACGGATGCTGTGGGTCGCATGGCCGAAGCTGAGGTAGAAATAGGCTGGGAGGATGTGATGTGGGATTTGGAAACCTCTGTAGTTCCCACGCTTGCAGGGGTGAATCAGGGTCAGGTATTGATTCTAAATGTGGAAGGTGGTCAGCCACCCTATACGTATTTGTGGGATGATGGAGACGCCTCAGCTTTTCACACGGGCCTTGCGGCGGGTTGGCATGCCGTTACGATTACGGATTCTCAGGGATGTACTTATGAAGCCTCCTGGGAGGTAGAAGTTTACACCTCTGCTCCTGTACTATCCGGTACGGATATACGCGTAGGTGTGTGGCCCAATCCTTTGCCTGTTTCAGGTCTGCCTCTTCACTTTGAGTTTAGCAGGGCTCTTCCCATGTCTTTGCGGCTTCGTTTGTACAGTACCGAAGGCATGGAAGTCTCCACAGCACAAATCCCCGCCGGAAGTTCTTCCTACAGCAGGCCTCTGTCTCATGCAATTTCTCAGGGCCTGTACTTCTGGGCCCTTGAGGATGATCATGGGCAGCGGTTGTTGTATGGGAAGGTGGTCGTGTTCTGAGGGTTTAGTGTTTAGCGTTGAGCGTTTAGCGTTGGGGTTGGTTGAATCGGTTGAATCGGGGGGAGGTTTATCGTGTATTGTGTATCGTTTGTTGTTGATTTAATGTTTAGTTGCTTTTTGATTGTTGGGCGGGCTTTAGCCCGTCAATTGGTACAGCGGGCTTTAGCCCGCTAACCGGCCTGGCGCAAAAAAAACGTGATGAACGTAACGAACGTGATGAGCGTGACGGGGTGAGCAGCTTAGCGAAAAGCAAAAAATCTGTGTAATCCCATAATCTGTGTAATCTGTGATTCTGACGATGAGCGTAACAATCTTAACCGAATCATGCCTGGATACGGGCTCAAGGGCATAGTTATAAACTCACCACGGAGTACACGGAGCCCACGGAGTGTTCACGGAGAGGTCATTCTCCATTCTATTGGCCCAAATCAAAAATCAAAAATCGTTAATCGTTAATCGACATTCAAAAGAAGAAACTCCCCCTTTACCCCACTCCCAAAACGCTAAACGCTAAACACTAAACCCTAAACACTCAACAATCCAAGCATCCCATCCACATCCTGTTCTTCTTTGAACAGCAGGGCTTGCGGTTTTCCGTCTGCTGTTTCTGTGACGAAGATTTGTCGGGGGGAGGGGATGAGGCAGTGTTGGAGGCCGCCGTAGCCGCCGAGGGCATCCTGGTAGGCGGCGGTGTGGAGGAAGGCTATGTAGAGCGGTTCTTCCTGTAGTTCCCGGGAGCTGAGGGCGGGGAGGAAGAGTTCTTTTCCGATGCCCTGGGGGGGGTAGAAATCTGCCTGGTCGCAGGTGAGGCCTCCGAGTTGTACGCGCAGGGGAGGCTTGTCCCAGTGGTTGAGCGGGAGGAGGAGGAAGCGCTCTTTCATCAGGGCGATGTCGGGCAGGGTATTGAGGAGGCTGTTGTCGAGGATGTACCAGTGCTCTCCTTCGTTTTGGAGTTTGTGCTCGAGGACTTTGAAGACTGTGGCGCCGCTTTCACCTACGGTGTAAGTGCCGAATTCCGTGTAGATGTCCGGCTCCGGGATTTTTTGGTCGCGGCAGTGTTGGAAAACCGTCTGCACGATTTTTTGTGTCATTTGACGAAAGTCATAATCAAAATGCCAGTCGCGTTGAATGGGGAAGCCGCCGCCGATGTTGAGTGCATTTATGGATGGGCATTGTTTTTTGAGTCGGGCATAGATATCTAGCGCTTTGTGCAGCTCTGCCCAGTAGGCGGGCTCGTCTCGGATGCCGGCATCTACGAAGAAGTGCAGCATTTGCAGTTGCACCTTATCGCATGTTCGAATTTCCTTTTCGTAGAAAGGCAGGATTTCTTCTGCCCGCAGGCCGAGGCGGGAAGTGTGGTAGGGCGATCCCGGCTCGGCATAAGTGGCCATGCGCAGGCCGATGGGCATGGGGGCCGGCAGGGGGTGTTCGTGCAGCAGTTTTTGGAGGCGTTGCCACTCTACGTGGCTGTCGAGGATGAGGATGTTGTCGGCTATGCCGAGGCGACGGACTTGCAGGATTTTTTGCAGATAGGCCTCCGTTTTGTAGCCGTTGTGAATGATGGGCAGGGCCGGAGGCAGACTGCCTTTTTGGTGCAGGTGAAACAGTAAATCCACGTCAAAGGCAGAGGAAGTTTCCAGGCCGGCGCCCTGGCGGCACACTTCTTCGAGTACGGGAGTGAAGTAGTTGCTTTTGGTGCAATAGCAATAGTGGTACTTGCCGTAGTATGGTCTTTGTTTTACGGGAATGTTTCCGTAGGGCCGTTGGAAGGCCGCCGAAAAATATTGCCGCGCTTGTTGGATTTGGTGTCGGATGTGGGGCAGTACGGTCAGTTTAAAGGGGCTGCCCCAGGTTTTGACCAGATCGAGCAGCGGCAGCCCGTGGAAGTGCAGGCTGCCGTTTTTCAGTTCGAAGTTTTGTTGGGGCAGGGGGCAGGTTTTTCGCAGCAGTTGTTCGTAGGTGTCGCTCATTGTCGTTGCTCTTGTTCTCGTTCCCGCTCGGCTTTGCGCTGGGCGCGGCGCAGGCGTATTTTGTCGTAGTATTTAGCGACTTGGGCCAGCTCTTCGGTCGTTTTGCAGCGCAGCCATTTGTCTTTGATGTACTTTTGGATGAGGGGGCGCTCGTCGAGGAAGGCTTCGAGGAAGCCCTTTTTGCTGAGTTTCACGGGCAGAAAAAGGCCTTCTTTGATGATGAAGGCTTCTTCTTTGGCTTGGGTAAAGTGGTAGGAAACGGCCGCGCCCTGCCCGAGGCCGGGAACATTGGTGGTGTTGTCGGACTTCTGAACGGCCTTGTACCAGTGGCGCAAAACGAGGGTGTGGTCGCTTTCGTACAGCACTTCCATGTAAGACGCTGAGGTGATTTCTTTGTCTCTGGAGGCTTTAACCGTATTGACCTTAAAGCCGTTGCGGAAGTTGCGCACAGCGCCGGTTTGGCCATCGAGGAAGGAGAAGCCCGTTACTTCCGTGGGTTCCAGGTTGATGCGTCGGCCCTGGTACATGACTTCCACGAGGTCTTCGTAGATGTTGTATCGAAAAGTGATGTCGGTCAGGGAACTGCCATCGCTGAGGTGAAGCGTACCCTTTTGCCAGTTTTCTTCGAGATAGGGTTGCCCCTGTATTTCGGGATACTCCATGGCAAATTCGTACAGCCTGTTGGGGGCAGTTGCAGAGGTGATACGTGCTGCGGTGTGTTCTTCACTGAGGAGGATGCGGTGGAATTCCTCTTCCTGAGCCATGCTCAGCATAGGAATGGATAAGCTGAGGAAAAAGAGTAAAATGGTTTTCATATAGGTAGGTTTTGATGGAAAAACAGTATCTATTCGGGCATGATGTTGTAATGATAACGCAGAAAGGAGTGGCTTCGTTGTCAGGAATCTCCCCTATTCCGGAAAGACTACCTTTCCTTTCACCATAACCATGGCCGGCTGCTTGAGGGCAGATAAATTCTCCAGCGGGTTTTCTTCGAGCAGCAGCAGGTTGGCGAAGTAGCCGCTTTGCACGCGGCCGATTTTCCAGCCGAAGGCTTTGGAGAAGTTGAGGGTAGAAGCAGCCAGGGCTTCGCGCTTAGAGAGGCCGATGTAGGTGGTCATCAGCTCCAGTTCGGTGTGGAGGGAAATGCCGGGCATGGTTCCCCAGACGTCTGTGCCGCTGCCGGTGAGGTATCGGGCGCCATAGCGGTGGTAGGTGGGTTCGAGGGTGTGCAGTTCGCTGAGGATGAGGCGGGTGTAGGCGGCTTGCTCGACGGAGTCTATGTCGTGCTGTCCCGTTTCGGGATTGGCGGGGCGGTTGATGTCTTCGGGAGAGAGCATGCGGGCGACGGGTTCATCCCAGGGGTTGCGGTGTTCGGGCAGGTCGAGGTAGGAGAGGCTGGAGGTGGGCAGGAGATAGGTGTCGGAAGCCCCGAGGCGCCGGGCATGGGCGATGAGCGCTGAATCATTTGCCAAAAGGCGGGAAAGGTAATCGTAATACTTCCATTTTGGACTTTGGAGGTCGTTGCTGAAAGGTTCTTCTGCCACGGCGGCGGCCATGTCGCGGGGTGCCAGGTCGAGGGAGTAGCGGGTGGTGTGTACGAAGGCATCTATGCCCATGTCCATGCCCTGGGCGTAGGTGGTGTAGCCCAGTTCGCCTATGGTGGCCATGCCGAGTTGGCGGGCTTTGTCTAAGGCCAGTTGAATCTGGCGGGGTGTGAGTTTGTACATGAGGAGCAGTACGCGGTAGCCGGCCTGGTGGAGGCTGTCTATGTCGTGCAGCAGTTCTTCGTCGGAGGTCTTTTCGTCGCCCACGCCTTCGAGGCGAAAGACCATGGGGGAGGGGTTGGCCCCGGCATAGAAGGGGCCCCGGCGCCCTCCATCTACGGCGATGATGGAAGTGATGCCCATTTGGAGGTAGGCGTCGGCATAGCTTTGGTTGTTGAGTGCTGCGAAGCCGTCGGTGAGGCCGGGCATGAGGTAGAGCCCTTCGGCCTGGATGAGGGTGGTGTTGGGCGCGGGTTGAGGAGCCCTGCTCATGGGGCCTGTGGCTGCGATGGTGTCGCCCTGAATGAGGACATATACTCTTTGTTCGGTGCTGCCGTCTTCGATGGGTACGAGGCGGGCGTTGAGGATGAGGGTGCTGGCGTCTTCCGGGCTGTTGGTACGGCAGGCCTGTAGCAGCAGGCTTGCCAGGAGCAGGAAGAGCAACTGCCTGATGTGCGTTTGGGCAGTCATGGTCAGAACCAGCCGGCGTTGAGCCCGCGGAAGGGCCAGGGTATGGCCAGCAGGATGAGCAGCAGGGCTATGCCGTAGAAGGTGAGCAGGGTTTTGGAGGAGTTTTCGCTCTTTTTGCTCTTGCTGTATCCTATGGTGATGAGGATGATGGCGATGAGCATCATGCTGCTGTGCTCAACGGTATAGAAGCGCAGCAGGGAATCTTTCATGGTTGCGCTGTTGAACTGTACGAAGTCACTGAGGAAATACAGCGCCAGGCCCCCGAGCATTTGGAGGTGGGCTGCAATGAGGGTGTAGAGGGGGAGTTTGCCGTTGTTGCCCGTTTGGCGTGAGCGCAGGGCTTGTACCAGGGTGAGGATGAGCAGAATGAGGACGACCCAGCGAAAGCCGGAATGGGCGTGGATAAGGATGTCTTTCATAATGGGTGGTGTTTAAGAGAAGAGTGGTCGGGGTAGCAGGATTCGAACCTGCGGCCCCCTGCTCCCAAAGCAGGTGCGCTAACCGGACTGCGCTATACCCCGAAACCAAAGCGGCGGCCTATCAGCTAAGCCGCCGCCCGTGGTGCATTCATAGTAAGTGGCGGTGAGGGCGGGATTCGAACCCGCGGTCCCGGTTTCCCGAGACACCGGTTTAGCAAACCGGCGGTTTAAGCCACTCACCCACCTCACCGTGCATGGCTTAAATGCAGCGCAAAATTACGCATTTTATTTTTTCCGTGCAAGTTTTTTATGGAAAAAGTGCTTTCGAATGGCTACAGCCATTCGAAAGCACTTTTTGTTTCAGATTTCGTCATTGCCGTGCATGCTCAACGTGATTTTTTTGCTGAGTTCTTCGAGGGTTTGTTTGAAGGCCGGGTCGGTATCGAGCATGTTTTCCACGGCGCGCAGGGCGTGGATGACGGTGCTGTGGTCCCGGCCGCCGAAGGTTTCTCCGATTTTTTTGAGAGAGGCCCGCGTCATTTTTTTGGCGAGGAACATGGAGAGCTGGCGGGCGATGACGATTTGGCGTTTGCGGGTTTTGCTTTTGAGGGTTTCTACGGGTATTTTGAAGTGTTCGGCCACGAGGTTTTGGATGAAATCCACGGTGATCTCCTTGTGGATGTTGGAGACAAAATTTTGGATCACTTCCTTGGCCAGGGCCAGGTCAATGTTGCGTTTGTTGAGCGAAGACTGGGCGATGAGGGAGACCAGCACGCCTTCCAGTTCGCGGATATTTTCCTTGATGTTGAAGGAGATGAACTCGATTACATTTTCGGGCACTTCGATGCCTTCGCGCATCATTTTGGACTCGAGTATGGCCATGCGCGTTTCGAAATCGGGCACGCCCAGATCGGCCGAGAGGCCCCACTTGAAGCGGGAGATGAGGCGTTCTTCGATGTCTTGCAGGTCTTTGGGCGGCCGGTCGGAGGTGAGTACCAGTTGCTTTTTGTGTTGGTGGAGTTGGTTGAAGATGTTGAAGAAGATTTCCTGGGTTTTTTTCCGCCTGGCCAGAAACTGGATGTCGTCAATGATGAGCACGTCAATGGTTTGGTAGAAGTTGACCAGATCGGTGGTGGCGTTGTTTTTGATGCTCTCGATGACCTGGTTGGTAAACTTGGAGGTGCTGACGTAGAGGACGATTTTTTCAGGGAAGCGTTGCAGCACTTCATGGCCTATGGCTTGCGCCAAATGCGTTTTGCCGAGGCCCACGTTTCCAAAAATAAAGAGCGGGTTGAAGTGCGTCGTCCCCGGCTCCTTGGCTACTGCCAGACCTGCCGAGCGGGCCAGCTGGTTGCAATCGCCTTCGATATAAGTGTCGAAGGTGTATTTGGGGTTGAGTTGGGGGTTGACCTCCATTTTTTTGATGCCCGGAATGACGAAGGGATTTTGGATGGCACCTGCATCCCTGAGCTTCAGGTTGTCGTCGTCTTTGTGAATGTTCGAAGTCTTCCTGGCCGGGTGCTTGGGTTTGCCGTTGGGAATTTGATATTCCAGGCGGGCATTTTCGCCCAGCTCTTTGCGCAGGCTGGCTTTCATTACGTCTAAGTAATGATCTTCCAGCCACTCGTAGTAGATCTTGTTGGGCACCTGGATGGTTAAAGCGTTCTGAGCCAAGCGCACAGGGCGGATGGGTTCAAACCAGGTCTTAAAACTTTGAGGCGGTACATGTCGCTTAATGTGAGAGAGACAGTTGGCCCATACTGTAGTTACATTTGCATTCATCCATAGGGGATTTCTACAGTTAAAAAAGATGGTTTCTTCGGTTTTCTAAGTACCGGGTTGTTTCGAAAGCGGCTTGCTATGCACAGCCGCTTTGGGCGTGGAGAAGCCGGGGGCGCCTGCTGTCTCCGCTTCTCGCTCTCCGGAGGGTCCCCGTGGGCCGTCGTGAATGGCTTTCTAACGGGTTTTTGGTGTAAATCCTGCTTTCCGTATTAAATCTCTTCATTTGAGAGCGGGCTACAAAGGTCTGAAAAAAATGACAACCGCGCCAACTTTTTTTATTTCCAATTTGCATGTTTTTACAGGCTGTGGATAGCTGTGGAAACTTCCCGAAATCGGAATTTTTTCTAAGCGCTTACCAAAGTAGAGAATTGCCTGAATATCAACAGGTTAGAAGACCTCTCTGCGGAGCGGATTTTCGCTGACTTGCTTATCCACATCTTGCGGGTCTTTATCCACAGCCCAATTGTGGGTATTTTTTTTAGTACCATTTTGACAAAAAGAAAGAGAGAGTCGCATGCGACCCTCTCTTTCTTTTCTCATGGATTTAAAGCATTTGCTTCTCAGAAGCCACCCTTGCTTTCGGGGATGGCAGCGGGTTCTTCCTGCTTGGGCTTCACTTCGCCTTTGATGATGAGGCGATGCGTGCCTTCGGCCTCGTTGGTCGTCAGCGTTACGGTTTTGGTGAATTTGCCGAGGCGCTTGGTATCGTAACGCACTTTGATTTGAGCGGATTCACCGGGCAGGATGGGCTCTTTGGGCCAGGTCGGAACGGTACATCCGCAGCTTCCGCGGGCATTGGAGATGACCAAAGGAGCATCACCCGTATTGGTGAAATGGAAATAGCGGTAAGGGTCAGAGCCCTGCTCAATGACTCCATAATCAATGGTGGTCTCTTCAAAAGTCATCACGGGGCCACCGCTCTGTTGCTCCTCAGCCTGGGTTTGTTGTTGCTGCCGGGCTTGGGCCGTATTTTGCTGTTGGGCAGATACCCAGCCCGCAAAAAGCAGAATAAACGCGAGACTAAATAGGGATTTCTTCATCGCTTCATGTGTTTTTTGGTTTGAAATAAATATCGCCACAAAGATAAGACCCTCCAAACAGAATCGCATCCCCTTTCTTGTTATTATGCCGTTAAGAAGCTGTTAATGAAATTTGTACCGAAGCCCGAAAAACTACTCCTCCGTCCGCTAAATATTACTTATCTTAGCGGCAGGATACTAATACCTATATATATGGCATCGACAAACGCAAAAGAAGCCGACATCAGTCCTGATACCCCCGTTTTCCCCATCTCCGAACTGTTGGAAGACTACCGCATCTGCTGCATCAGCAGAGAAGTCAGCATCCTGGCCCGGAGGGATGTCCTCA
The DNA here is from genome assembly GCA_027030635.1 of Saprospiraceae bacterium. GTDB lineage: Bacteria > Bacteroidota > Bacteroidia > Chitinophagales > Saprospiraceae > WGBN01. The sequence goes on from JALVES010000031.1 coordinate 15,451, forward strand.
CGGGCAGAGGAAAGTTTGGCATCACCGGCGACGGCAAAGAAGTGGCCCAGGTGGCCCTCGCCAGAAGTTTCCGCAAAGGCGACTGGCGCTCCGGTTACTATCGCGACCAAACCATCCTCTTCGCTCTCGGCCTGCTGAGCGTCGAAGACTATTTCGCACAGCTCTATGCCGACCCCGAAAACGACCCCATGAGCGGAGGCCGCCAAATGAATGCCCATTTTGCAACGCCCCTCACCAATGAAGAAGGCCAATGGCTCAACCAACTCGAGCAGTACAACATCTCTGCCGATATCTCCCCCACAGCAGGCCAAATGGCCAGAGGCCTTGGCCTGGCCCTCGCCTCCAAAAAATACCGCGAAATCAAAGCCCTCAAAAACAGCATCTTCTCCGACGGGGGCAATGAGGTCTGTTTCTGCACCATAGGGGACGCCTCCACTTCCGAAGGCATCTTCTGGGAAACGGTCAATGCCGCCTGCGTCATGCAAGTGCCCCTGGCCATCTCCGTCTGGGACGACGGCTATGGCATATCGGTACCCATTGACTACCAAACTACCAAGAAAAGCATTTCCAAAGCCCTGGCCGGCATGAAGTTCGACAAGCGTGGCGGGCTGCGCATCTATACGGCCAAAGGCTGGGATTATGCTGCCTTGCGGCAAATGTACGAACGCGGCATCGGGCGCATGCGCAAAGAGCACGTCCCGGCCCTCTTCCACATCACTGAAGTAACCCAGCCCCAGGGCCACTCCACCTCCGGCTCCCACGAGCGCTACAAATCCAAAGAACGCCTGCAATGGGAGCAGGAAGCCGACGGCATCCGCCGGATGCGGGCGTGGATGCTGGACGAAGGCCTGGCCTCCGCAGAAGCATTGGATGCCATCGAGGCCGAAGCCAAAAAACTCGTCCGCGAAGCCCGCAACAAAGCCTGGGACAACTACCTGGGCCCCGCCCGCGAAGGGCACAAAAGCCTGAAAGCCATCTATGAGCGCCTCATACCGTACATGAGCACTCAGGCCAAATCCGCAGCGGACAAAGAAAAAATAGAAAGCCTTTTCTCTGCCTTTCGGCAAATGAAAGAGCCGCTCTACTACGAACTGGTGAGCCATGCCCGCAGACTGGCTTTCCTCGCAAGACCCTATCCCAATCCCGCTCTGGACGAACTGCATGCCTGGCTCGAACAAGCCTTGGAAAAATCAAAGCGCGATTACCACGCGCATTTCTATGGCGACCTCCCCGCCTCGGCTTTGAACGTGCCCGCCATCGCCCCCCAATACTCCGACGACTCGCCCCTCGTCAACGGCTTTCAGGTGCTCAACGCCTTTTTCGACAAGGTGCTGGAGCGCGACCCCCGCTTCATCGCCTTTGGTGAAGACCTCGGCCATATCGGCGATGTGAATCAGGGCTTCGCCGGCCTGCAGGCCAAATACGGCGAAGAACGCGTCTTCGACACCGGCATACGCGAATGGACCATCGTCGGCCAGGCCATCGGCATGGCCATGCGAGGCCTGCGCCCATTGGCCGAAATCCAGTACCTCGACTATCTCGTCTATGGCCTCGAACCCTTGACAGACGATCTCGCCACCCTGCGCTACCGCTCCGACGGCATTCAAAAAGCCCCCGCCATCATACGCACCCGCGGGCATCGCCTCGAAGGCATCTGGCATACGGGTTCGCCCATGGGCATGCTGCTCAATGCCCTGCGCGGCATGTACGTACTCGTTCCCCGCGACATGACGCGTGCGGCAGGCATGTACAATACCCTCCTTCAAAGCGACGAACCCGGCCTCGTCATAGAATGCCTCAACGGCTATCGCCTCAAAGAAAAACTGCCCGACAACATCGGCACTTTTACCGTGCCCCTCGGCATACCGGAAATCCTTCAACAGGGCACAGACCTCACCCTGGTAACCTACGGCTCCTGTGTACGGGTAGCTCAAGAGGGCATCAAACTCTTAGAGCAAGACGGCATCTCGGTAGAGCTGATTGACGTGCAAACGCTGTTGCCCTTCGACCTGCCCGCGCTGATCGTGGATTCCCTCAAAAAGACCAACCGCATC